>JAGACT010000239.1 GCA_017613995.1 Eubacteriaceae bacterium | reverse complement strand
TCATCTTCATCGATGAGATCGACGCCGTGGGACGCCAGAGAGGCACCGGTCTCGGCGGCGGCAACGACGAAAGGGAGCAGACCCTCAACCAGTTGCTGGTGGAGATGGACGGCTTCAACGACCATCAGGGCATCATCATCCTGGCGGCCACCAACCGTGTGGACATCCTGGATCCCGCTCTTCTCAGACCCGGACGCTTCGACCGCCAGATAGTGGTGCACGTGCCCGACGTCAGGGGCAGGGAGGAGATCCTGAAGGTCCACGCGAAGAACAAGCCCCTTGCGGACGACGTGGATCTCAACATCATAGCCAAGTCCACCGCAGGAATGACGGGCGCCGATCTGGCGAACGTCATGAACGAGGCGAGCCTTCTCGCCGCCAGGGAGCGCCGCAAGGCCATCACCATGCACGACATCGAGGAATCCATCATGAGAGTGCTGGCGGGCCCGGAGAAAAAGAGCATGCTGGTCACCGAAGACGACAAGCGCATCACCGCATACCACGAGGTGGGCCACGCCATAGTGGGCACCATGCTGGAAAACTGCGATCCCGTGCATGAGATATCCATCATCCCCAGGGGAACCGCCGCGGGCGTCACGATATCCATACCGGACAACGACAACAGCCACATCTCCCGCAGGAAGGTGCTGGACGAGATCACCATGTCCCTGGGAGGCCGCGCCTCCGAGGAGATCATGCTGGACGACATCTGCGCCGGAGCGGTGAGCGACATCGAAAGGGCCACGAAGCTGGCCAGGAAGATGATCACCGAATGGGGCATGAGCGAGAAGCTGGGACCCATCAACTACGGTGCCGACAGCGACGACGTGTTCATCGGAAAGGACCTGATGAAGTCGAAGGGAGTTTCCGAGACCACCGCCACGGAGATAGACAGGGAGACGAAGGCCATCATCGACAGCTGCTACGACAGGGCCAGGCAGATCGTTTCGGAAAACCGCGACAAGGTGGAGATCATCGTCAGGGAGCTCTACAGGAGAGAGGTCCTCTCCGGCGACGAATTCCGCATCCTGGCATCCGGCGGGACGCTTCCCGAACCCGAGCAGAAGAGCTCCGGGGCGAAGAAGGACGGCGATAAAAAGACCGAAAAGGCCGAGGAGCCCAAGGATGCTTCAGCGGAGGACAAACCCGCAGAGGCAGACGAAGCACCGGGGAAAGCATCCGAAGGCGAGGGGGACGGAGGTTCCGAAGAATAACCGCAAAACAGAGGCGCAAACATCGAGGCGCCTCTTTTTTTTATGAGTCAGTATGTTGTAACAATACAAGTTATGATATAATAATATAGCTTTATTTCAACAGAACGGAGAATGATACTATGTCAAGAAGAAACGGTTTTGCCGCTGGCATTATTCTGGGAGTTGCCGCTGGATTTGCAGCCAAGTATCTTTTAGATAACAAGGATCAGCTCAAGGCTGTCATGGACGAAAAATCAAAGCTGGTGCTGGAGGGAGTATCCGACCTTACCGATTACGCGATCGAGAAGTTCGGCCCCGCAGCGGAGACCATCACCAAGACCGCCGGTGAATACGTAGCCTACGCCAAGGAACAGTACGAGGACTTCAAAAGCACACTGAGCGCCGAGTTCGAGGACGAGGACGAGCCGGAAGAGAATACCGAGGAATAACGGCCATGCGAGCATGGGAGCTTGCAGTGATCCTGGCGGGAGTCTCGTTTGCGGCTCTGTGCATCTATCTGATCACTGTACTGAAGAAACTGAGCCAGACCCTCCTGAAGGTCAACGGCATCCTGGATGACAACACCAGCGGAGTGAACGACATCATCTCCAACGTGGGGACCATCTCCAGCGACGTGGGCAGCGTTACCGCCCGCACCAAGCAGGCGGTGGAGACCATCTCCGGGAAGGTGGAGACCATCAGGCTGCCTGAGGCCCCCCAGAAGAAGAGCATCGAACTGCCGGGAGTGGATTCGGCTTCTCTGAAGACGCTGATCAGCGTCGCGGGAGTTGTGTTCTCGGGAGCCAAGGTTCTGGCCAAAATGTCTGAAAACGCCCGTACGAAGAAGCTCTTGAGGGCCCTTAAGGAATCAAAGAAAAAATAGACAGCAGTACTGTCTGCAACCAACATACAACCGGAGGAAATATATGAATTTTTACAACACCAAGGACATCAGAAACGTCGCCCTGCTGGGCCATGGCAGCTGCGGAAAGACCACTCTCGCAGAGGCTATGGCTTACAAGACAAAGCTCATCGACAGGATGGGAAGAGTGGAGGACAAGTCCACAGTATCCGACTTCGACGCCGAAGAACAGAACAGGACGATCTCCATCTCCACCGCACTGCTTCCCCTCGAATACAACAAGCACAAGATCAACCTGCTGGATACACCGGGATACTTTGATTTTGTGGGAGAGCAGCTCTGCGCCCTCAGGGCAGCCGACGCCGCCATCATCGTCGTGGACGCCCTTTCCGGTGTCGAGGTAGGTACGGAGAAGGCCTGGAACATGGTCTCCGAAGCGGGCATTCCCGCGATCTTCGTGGTCAACAAGGCCGACCGTGAAAACGTGGAATTCGCCAGAGCCTATGAGTCCATCAAGTCCCTCATCGGCAACAAGGCCGCCGCGTTCACCATCCCCGTTAACGAGGGAGTCGGATTCAATACAATCACCAGCGTTCTGACCGGAGAGTCCTTCAAATACGACAAGGGCGCCTCAAGCGCCTGCGATACTCCCGCAGACACCGCCGACGCCGTGGAAGGCTACATGGAAGAGCTCATGGAGACCGCGGCCAGCGCAGACGAGGAACTCATGGAGAAGTATCTCGAGGGAGAGGAGCTCTCCGTCAAGGAGATCCACGCGGGCTGCAAGCAGGCCATCCTCAACGACGAGATGGTACCCGTCCTTACAGTCTCCGCCAACGGCCTCGTGGGCATCGACAAGCTTCTTGACACCATCATCGACGTACTGCCCTCACCGGCGGACGCCCACGTCAACAAGTGCGATCCCGCAGCCCAGAGCGCGGCATTCATCTTCAAGACCATAGCTGACCCCTACGTAGGAAAGCTTTCCATCTTCAAGGTAATCGGCGGCGAGATGCCCAACACCATCGAGCTCATCAATACCACCACCGGCAAGGAGGAAAAGATCACCCACCTGTACACAATGGCGGGCAAGAAGCAGATCGAGATCGAGAAGCTGGCATGCGGAGACATCGGAGCATTCTCCAAGCTGGCCGATTCCGTCACCAACCAGATCCTTTCCGCCGACGGAACATGGGAGGACGCGGTCCTGATCGATTTTCCGAAGGCAAACATCTCCATGGCCATCTCCCCGAAGTCGAAGGGAGACGAAGACAAGATGGGCACCGGCATCACCAGGATCAAGGAAGAGGATCCCACCATCGTGTTCGAGCGCAACGCCGAGACCAACCAGAACCTCATTTCCGGCATGGGCGAGATGCACATCGACGTGGTGGCCAGCAAGCTCAAGAGCAAGTACGGCGTTGACGTCGAGCTGGATATCCCGCTTATCCCCTACAGGGAGACCATCAAGAAAAAGGCTGAGAACATCGAAGGAAAGCACAAGAAGCAGTCCGGCGGAAGCGGACAGTTCGGTGTCGTCATCATCACCTTCGAGCCCAGCTACAACCAGGAAGTTCAGCTTGAATTCGTCGATCAGGTAGTCGGAGGAACAGTGCCCCGTCAGTACATCCCCGCCGTCGAGAAGGGACTCAACCAGTGCGTGGCTGAGGGCGTTCTCGCCGGATACCCCGTGGTGGGCCTCAAGGCCACACTGCTGGACGGCAAGTACCACCCCGTTGACTCGGACGAGATCAGCTTCATCACCGCAGCCCGTCTCGCATACAAGGACGGTATGCCCAAGGCTGATCCGGTCCTCCTCGAACCCATCTACAGCGTGGAAATCACCGTTCCCAACGCATACCTCAACGAGTACATGGGCTCCATCATGGGAGACATGTCCAAGAAGCGCGGCAGGGTCATGGGTCAGGATTCCGTAAAGCCCGGCTACACTGCCATCAACGCCGAGGCCCCCTATGGCGAGATGCTCAAGTACGCGACCGAGCTCAGGAGCATGACTCAGGGAAGAGGAAGCTTCACCATGAAGTTCGAGCGTTACGAGGAAGTTCCCGCCATGTACGCGGGCAAGATCATCGAGGAAGCCAAGAAGAGAAAAGAAGAAAAGAAGTAAGCCGTACGGCATGCGAAACGGCACGGGCCATCCCGTGCCGTTTTTTTAATTATGGTTTCAATCAGTCGCTTATGACCTTCGCGTATACCTTGCCGGTCTCCTCCACGTTCTTCAGGAAGAAGCACGCTTCGTGCACCGTCTCCTCCACGAACTGGGAATAGGGGCCCGAATGTCCGAATTTCGAGTAGAGTATGGTCTTGCCGTTGGGAATGCACTGAGCGGTGCGCAGCATCAGGTCCGGCCTGCTTATGGGATCCTCCAGGCATCCTATCATGAGAGTCGGAGTCGTTATCTTCCCAAGCTCCTCCTGCAGGGCCGCTTCGGTGCCGCAGTAGGCCAGGGGACGGCGGTAGTCCATGGCCTTCTCCTCGGGACTCATGGCGTCCCTGAGCTCTTTCGCGTAGACCTGGTTCTTCGCGTTCCTTCTCTGTATGGCCTCGTCGTCGATGACGGGATTCATGGGAGGCATTTTGATGCCCGCCTCCAGACGGCTGCGGTAGGACCAGTTGCCCTCGTCCAGGTTGTGGGGGCCTCCCACCATGGCCACCAGGGCGATGAGCCTCTCGGGATGTCTCAGGGCGATGTGCCAGCCCGTGCCCGCACCGTGGGAGCATCCCATGTATACGAAGCGGTCTATGCCCATCTTATCGGCGAAGTGCACCACGTCGTCGGCGAAGACGTTGTACCATTCGTTTCCGTAATCCTCGGTGACGTGGGTGCTTCCCCCCATCCCGCGGTTGGTGATGAGGAATACGTGGTATCCGCACTTTGCCATCTCCCGGGTGGATGATTCGGGAGGAAAATCCTGCATCAGGCTCAGTATGTACCTGTCGCCTTCCCCCAGTTCCTCATAGAACAGTTCTATTCCTTTTTCGACTTCCAGCGTCGGCATGTGAATACCTCCATAATGTTTGTGTATTGCTGATACTATTATACAACGGCCGGGCCTCGGCCGGGCAGCAAACTGCCCATAAACGAAAAAACTGCCCGTGCTTTCGCACGGGCAGAGACGATATCCTTTCGGGATGCCTTACTTCCAGATGCGTCTGGAAAACAGCACCATCATGGGCAGCAGCTCCAGCCTGCCGGCTATCATGTCGAAGCACAGCACCAGCTTCGAGAAGGCTCCGTATCCTGAATAGTTTCCCGCAGCGCCCACGGCGTTGAGACCGGGGCCTATGTTGTTCAGGGTCGCCACCACGGCGGTGACGTTGGTGGTGAAGTCGTATCCGTCGGCGGATATGACGACGACGGACAGGAGCAGTATCAGCACGTACAGCGCGAAGTAGCCGCCTATGGATCTCAGAAGGGGGTCGTCGATGTTCCTGCCGTTGAGCTTGACCCGGTGCACCCTGTTGGGGAACAGGGCGTCCTGCACGGTCACGCAGGCATACTTGAACAGCACGATGACCCTGGAGACCTTGAAGCCTCCTCCGGTGCTTCCGGCACAGGCGCCTATGCACATGGCCAGTACCATGAGGGACTTGGAAAGCTCAGGCCACAGATCGAAGTTCGCCGTGGAGTATCCCGTGGTGGTCATCACCGAGGACACCTGGAAGAAGCTGTCCAGCAGCGCTCCTCCGAAGGAGCTGTAGCGTCCTATGATGCTGAAGGTTATGATCAGCGAGAAGGCCGTATAGATGATCAGGTACCATCTGACTTCCTCGTTGCGCAGAGCGTCTCTGACCCTGCCCTTGAGCAGCAGGTAGTAGAAGCTGAAGTTCACTCCGAAGAGGGTCATGAAGACGGTGATGACGATCTTGCAGTAGTTGGAATAGGATCCTATGGAGTCGTTCAGGACTCCGAACCCTCCGGTGCCGGCGGTGCCGAAGGACAGGCACAGGGCGGAGAACAGATCCATTCCCCCCGCCCGCAGCAGTATCACCAGAGTCACGGTCATGCCCAGATAGATGAGGTAGAGGATCTTCGCGGTGCTTCCGGTGCGGGGCACCAGTTTCGAAGCCTCAAACCCCGGGCTTTCCGCCTTCATCAGGTGGATGTTTCCTCCTCCTGCGGCCAGGGGCACAACGGCCATGATGAATACCAGCACTCCCATGCCTCCTATCCAATGGGTGAAGCTGCGCCAGAACAGTACGGAACGGGACAGCGCCTCCACGTTCGTGAGGATGCTGGCTCCGGTGGTGGTGAAGCCCGACGCCGTCTCGAAAAAGGCGTCGACGTATCTGGGGATCTGGCGGGTGAACCAGAAGGGCAGGGCTCCCATGAGGGAGAGCACTATCCAGCCCACCGACACGGTGACCAGACCTTCCCTGGCGTAGATGGTGGTGTTTTTCGGTCTGCTCAGGTACGCGCACAGCGCTCCCGCGCCGGCGGTCAGGCCTATGGCCTTTGCGAATCCCATGATCAGTCCGTCGGATTCCATCAGCGAAATGACCGCTGAGGGAAGCATCAGGATCGCTTCGATTATCATCAGTATCCCCGTGATATAGACGATCATTCTTTTGTTCATAACCTAACTCCTCAGCTGTCGGACCTTATGTCATCCAGTTCGTTGAGCCCCGATACGGTGGTGACGATGATCACCGTGTCGCCCTCCTCGATGGTATCGTTTCCTCTGGGCATGAACACCCTCTCGTCACGGTTGATGCAGGCGATGAGGATGTCGTCGCGGATGGGCAGCTTCTCCAGGGGGATCCCCGTTACCCGGCTGCCCGGATTGACCTTGAATTCCAGGGCTTCGACCTTGCCCTGGCAGATGCGGTGCAGCGTGATGACGTTCGAGCCTATGCTGTTCTGCATGGCCCTGACGTACTGCAGCACCAGGTTGGCGGTGATGCTCCTCAGGGAGATCACGCTGCCCAGGTCGAAGGGCCTGGCGGTGCGCTCTATGTCGGAGCGGTTTATCTTGGTTATGGTCTTGATGCCGGGGCAGTTCGTCTTGGCGAACAGCGTGGTCAGCACGTTCTCCTCGTCGATGCCCGTCAGGCAGCACAGGGCGTCGGCGGTATCGATGCCCTCTTCCATCAGCAGGTTGTAATCGGTGCCGTCGGCGTTGATCACGTCCGCCTTCGGGAGCTTGAGGGCCATCTCCTGGGCTCTGGCGGCATCCTTTTCGATGATGGAAACGTTGGTCTTTCTATCCAGCAGCATGTCCGCCAGGTAGTAGGCGGTGGTGCCGCCTCCCACCACGATGACGTCCTTGATCTTCGAGCTCACCAGACCCAGCGCGGACAGGAAGGGCACGAAGCCTCCCGCACGGCATATGACCGTGACCACGTCTCCGGAGGCGAACTGGAAGCTTCCGAAGGGGATATGGGCCTGCTGGTCCCTTTCCACGGCGCATACCAGCACCGGGGCCTTGATCTTCGAGAACATCTGGGCCACCGTGACCCCCTCCAGGGGAGAGCCCGAACTGACCTCGAAGCTCATGAGCTTCGCCCGGCCGTTCATGAAGGATTCCACGTTCTGGGCGAAGGGGTTCTCTATGATCCTGGATATCTCCGCCGCGGCCTCCCTTTCGGGATTGACCACCATGGACAGTCCCATGTCTCCGCGGATGGTGTCTATCGTGGAAGTGTATTCCGGATCCCTGACCCTGCAAATGGTGGAACCCACTCCCATCTTTTTGGCTATGAGGCAGCACAGAAGGTTCACCTCGTCGTTGGCTGTGACCGCGATCAGCAGGTCGCTTTCGGCGACTTCCGCCTCCTCCAGTACGCTTGAATTGGTGCAGCTGCCCGCCACCGACGAGATGTCCAGTTCCTCGGATATCCGAACCAGCATCTCCGGATTGGTGTCTATGGCCACCAGGTCGTGTCCTTCGGTGACGAGGCTCTCCGCTATGGCGCTGCCTATCTTTCCCATTCCTGCAATAATGATCTTCATGCTTTCTTACCTGCCCTGAGGCTCCTGTTTGTTGTCGTATATTATATGATATCACATCGGGAGTATTTTAGTGACATCCCGCGCTGTAAAACACGATCAATATTGTATAATTAAACCAGTAAAAACCAATCGATTCGAGGAGACGGAAAATGTTCGATATAGACAGAGCGGTCGATGAAAATATGGAGGGCCTCGTCCGGGACATAAAGCGCCTGGTGGCCCACTACAGCGTGCAGGGAGAGCCCCTGCCCGGCAAACCCTTCGGTGAGGGTCCCGCCGCGGCCATAGCCGAAGCGCAGAAGATAGCCGGGGAGCTGGGATTCGAAACGAAGAACTACGACAATTACGCCCTGACGGCCCAGATGGGCTCGGGAGACGGCCTGGTGGGCATAATAGGCCATCTGGACGTGGTCCCGGTGGGAGAGGGCTGGAAGCACGATCCCTTCGCGGGAGAGATCTCGGACGGCATCCTCTGGGGCAGGGGAGTCACCGACGACAAGGGACCCTCCCTGGCGGCGCTTTACGCCATGAAGATAGTCAGGGATTCGGGATATCCCGTGAACAAGCGGGTCAGGTTCCTTTTCGGCGCCAACGAGGAGACCGGCATGAATGGCGTGGCCCACTACAGGGAGATCGAGGGAGAGTTCGACTGCGGCTTCACCCCGGACGCGTCCTTCCCGCTGATCTTCGGTGAGAAGGGCAACTACAACGCCAGATTCATCGGAAAGACTTCCGCGGAGGACGCCAGGGTGGGCATCAAGTACTTCACCGGCGGCATGGCCGCCAACGTGGTCTGCGACAGCGTCAGCCTCTACGCGGAGGTGAACGAGTACTGCGACGAGCTCAGACACGATTTCATCGCCTTCGCCCGCAAGAACGGCATGGGATACATGATCAGAGAGGACGAGGACGACCTGGTGCTGACCCTCAGGGGCATCTCCGCCCACGCCAGCACCCCCGAGCTGGGCAGAAACGCCATCAGCTGGATGATGCGCTTCGTATCCGGCGAGAGCCTGCTGTCCTGCCCCTTCGCCGAGGGCTATGACAAAGTGATCGGACTGAGCTATCTCGGGGAGAACTGCGGAGTCGCCATCAGCGACGAATACGGTCCCCTGACCTTCAACGTGGGTATCATCGGCACCAACATGGACGGCACCTACGCCACCATAGACATCCGCTATCCCATCACCACGGAGGACTTCGGTGTGTATTCCGAGCGCATGAAGAAGCTCTTCGCCGAAGCCGGCCTGGAACTCACCGAGACCCGCATCGGGCCCTCCCTGTTCATAGATCCCGAAAGCCCCCTGGTCAGGAAGCTCTACGAGGCCTACGTGAAGGGCACCGGGGATACGGTGAACAGACCCGTCACCATCGGGGGAGGCACCTACGCCAAGTCTTTCAAAAACGTCGTGGCCTTCGGTCCCGAGTTCCCGGGCATGGAATACAACATACACATGAACGACGAATTCATGCCCCTTGAGACCCTCAGGACGGCTCTGAAGACATATGTGTACGCAATAATGGCATTACTTGAGGTCTGAGTCTTGCAATCCGGAGGGATTTGAGATAAAATAACTGACTGACGGTCACCGTCATCAGACGGAGATGTATCGAAGTGGTCATAACGGGCCTGACTCGAAATCAGGTAGTCCTTAATGGGCTCGTGGGTTCGAATCCCACCGTCTCCGCCATTCGAAATCACGCCGCATCCTGTGATGCGGCTTTTTTCACGAGCGGAAAAAGACGGCGGATTTCAAATTGAATACCGTCCCGTGCGCGGTCTATAATCATGGCGTAAGAAAAAAACAGGAGTGATAAACGATGGAATCAATCGAAGAAAAGTACTACGATCTCAAGGAACTGTCAATGATGAGCGGTCTGACCGACAGGACACTGCGCACATACATCAGCATGGGGATGCTCAGCGGAGAGAAGGTATCGGGCAGCTGGCGCTTTTCGGCCTCCGAGCTGGAGCGCTTCTTCTCGGAACCCTACATGAAGGAAGGCATGAAGATCAAACGCAACAGCATCGTTTTCGATTTCCTTTCCGATACCGCCGATCGCGGGGAGAGGACCTGCGCGATACTGGACATCCCCTCCGACCGCGCCGAGAGCGCACAGATATCCGCCTTCTTCTGCGAAAGGATGCAGGAGGTCACCGACACGGTGTTCCGCTGCGACTGGGACGCAGGACATACCAGGATAGTCGTCTCCTGATCCGCCGATGCGGTCAACCACATCATGAAGGCCTGGAGCGAAAGATGAGAACAGAACAGATTCCGCGCTGCGGGATCTGTTTTTTCAGCGGTATTACAGTATCTCCTCCATGGTGCGCATCAGGGTCTTCATCCCGAGATGCTCGTAGAAGCCCGCCGCGTCGGGATTGAGTTCCCACACGTGCAGCGTCACGCGGTAGCAGCCGTTCTCCCTGGCCACGCCGCAGGCGTACCTGTACAGGTCGGTGCCCACGTGATTGCCCCTGCAGTTCTCGTCCACGCACAGATCGTCTATGTACATGGTCTTGATGCCCCATACGTTGGTGGTCTCCTCCTGGTATTCGTAGATGCAGAAGATGTATCCCATGACCTTCCCGTCCTCTTCGTACACGAATACGGGACGGTTCCCGGTATCCTCCAGCACCTTCTCCAGCTCGGCGTCGTCGTACTTGATCCCGCCCGGCTTGAAGATATCGGGCCTTCCCTGGGCGTGCACATCGTGCACCTGGATGAGAAGCCTGGTGAGATCGGGCATGTCCTTTTTTTGTGCTCTTCTTATCATTTCCGTTCCTCCCCGGTCAAAAAGTTTACAGCGATCCCGAGGGCCGCCTGCTGCCGCTCCAGGCTCATCCCCGAAGGGTGCTGAGCTTCTTCGAGAACATAGGGCAGATGTATGAACACGATATCCGCCCCGGTGCCCCTGAGATATTTCAGAACGCTGTAGTATACGTCGTTGCACACGAAGCTGCCGGCGTCGGTGGACAGCCTGGCGTTTATGCCCCGTTTCCTCATACGTTCCACCAGCTCCTCCGCGTCGATGCCCGTGGCGCAGGCTTCGGCGCCGTTGACCGCGATCTTCTCGTTTACGGGCATGTATCCTCCGTTGTCCGGAATGGCGGCGTTTCTGACGTTCCGCGCCATGGCCTCCACGCTTACGTAGCTGCGGCTGCCCGCCTGTCCCGTGAGGAGTATCACGTCGGGACGAAGGCGTCCCGCTTCCTCCATCACCCTGGAGGCCGCGACGGAAAACAGCACCGGAAGCACGACCCTGTGCATTTCCCAGCCTTCGGGGGCGCTCAGGTCCTGTGTGGCGGTCATGGACGAATTGGTATTCTCCCCTCCGAAGGGTTCGAAGCACGTTACAAGAATCCTTTTCATATCTGTTCTTTTGCCTTCCCGCCTTTTTTCGAGGCCGCGATCTCGGCTATCATCGTCGGGAACAGTATCAGCACCGCTCCGATGAGGCTTCTTCCTCCGATGGGTTCTCCCAGCAGGAAGTACGAGAAGAATATGGCGCACACCGGGTCTATGTAGCTGAACAGGGCCGTGGTCTGGGCGTCCAGGGTCTTCATGGACCCGAAGTACAGGGTGTAGGCTATCCCCGTATGGATTATCCCCAGGGCCGCCAGCATCGTCCAGGAGACGGCGCTCATCTCCGAAGTGAAGACGCTGCCGCGAAGCAGGGCGTAGGGCATCACCGCCAGCCCGGCGTAAAGAAGCTGGAAGAATGTCATCTGCAGCTCGGATATATCCCGAAGAAATTTGTTCAGGAAGATGACCGAAGCGTACAGCATCGCGGCCATGAGGCCGAAAACGATGCCTCTCGTCTCACCTGCGCCCGGAAGACTGCCGGGGCCGATGCCCGTTATCAGGGCCATGCCCGCCAGGGAGCAGGCCACGCAGACCATCCTCGGGACGGTGAGCCTTTCCCCCGTCACCAGGGGAGAGAGCAGTATCACGAATACCGGCTGCATGTAGTAGCACAGAGTCGCCACCGCCACTGACGTGTAGCGGTACGCCTCGAAAAGCAGTATCCAGTTGAAGCCTATCGCCGCACCCGATATTACAAGCAGTTTCATGTTCCCTGCAAGCGGCGCACTGCGCAGGCCGCTGCCCTTTATCTTCATGTACACAAGGATAAAGAGCGCACCGCAGATCCCCCGGAAGCAGGCCACCGCGGCGGAGCTCATTGGAATGAGCCTGACAAATACGCCTATGCTTCCGAAGATCACCATCGACAGTATCATCGAAGCCTTTTTTTCAGCCATGGCGTTTCCTCGTATTATCGATAATTATACAATATATGGGCATTTTTGATAACTCTTTTGAGTCAGCTGAAAATAAATTTGAGGTTTAATCGTATAATAATCATCAAACAGGATGCACCGATGGTCCGGTATGGTATAATCTTTGTTGAAATCTTTATCACACAGAAAGGATAACTTCAGATGAACAAACAGGATTTAGTAAGAAAGATCGCCAAGGAGAGCGATGTTACGATAAAGCAGGCAGCACTCGTTCTTGACAAGACTCTGGATATCATTACCGACGCCCTCGCAGAGGGAGAGAAAGTACAGCTCGTCGGATTCGGTACCTTTGAGGCAAGAAAGAGAGCCGGAAGAATCGGCCGCAACCCCAGGACCAATCAGCCCGTCGACATCAAGCCCTCCAGAGTACCTTCCTTCAAAGCCGGTGCAAAGCTCAAGGCAAAGGTCAAATAATTCTGTGAGAAATATGAAGACTGCCACGAAAACGGCAGTCTTTTTTTACATACGAAAAAAAGGACCCGCATTCGCGAGTCCCGGGATCTCAGTGTCTCACTCCTTGATGGCGCCGAGGATATCGTCGGCCTTATCCTTTGCGTTCTCTATGAAATCGCCGGCCTTATCCTTTGCCTCATCGATGAAATCGGAAGCGTTTTCCCTGATGTTGTCCATGTACTCATCGGCATTCTCGGTGATGTCGGAAGCGACTTCCTTAACGTCCTCCACGACTTCTCCGGCCTTCTTGATGATGGTCTTCTTCGCATCGTTGACGAAGTTGGGATCCTGGACCATTTCCTTGACGGTCTCGACTCCGGTGACTGCCTGATCGTAAACTTCCTTGGCTGCGACCTTGAGGCCCTCGATGGTGTCCTTGATGTCGACGACGCCGTCTCCGTTGATGTCTCCTCCGGTCTGTTCCTTTATCTCATTGAACTTTTCAGCAACTTTGGTGGCTGCCACTGCCGCGCCTGCCGCAACACCGAGCTTTACCACATCGCCTGTCTTCTTCATATCCTGTTTATCCTCCGAATGATAAGATTTGCCTACAGTATACCACTAATATCATTTAAATATCCATAAAGGGGGATTAATCTTCGATTAAATCGGGGAAGTACCCTTCTTTTTTCCTTCGAGGATTAAAAAGCGGTTAAGTCTGTGCAACATGGGGATTTATGTGGTAATATAAAGCAGAAATAATTGATCGAAAGGGGTCTTATAAATGATCATCACCATCATCTACACACTTATACTCGGCGCCGTCGCAGGATGGATCGCCAATACCATCATGAAGAAGGATACCAGCAGACTGGGCAAGAACATCATCCTCGGGATCGCCGGCTCCATCGTGGGCGGCCTCGTGGGAGGTCTTCTGGGACTGACCGCAAAAAGCGCTCTCATGGGCATCATCTTCGCAGTCGCGGGCGCATGCCTCGTGATCTTCCTGGTGGACAAGTTCGTAAAGTAGGAAGCATGATAAAAGGAACAGCTCCGTCTCTGACGGAGCTGTTTTTCGATTTCAAAAAAAAAGATGGTGCGGATAACAGGAGTTGAACCTGCATGGAGTCGCCCCCACACGGACCTGAACCGTGCGCGTCTGCCTATTCCGCCATATCCGCAACAGTTGTATTATACTATGAGTCCGGTACAATTGAAATAGGTTGGGAGTATTTTTTTTACGCTCAAAATGAAAAAATATGACCTGACGGAGATGTTTGTTAAGTAAAAATACTTGACATACATGCCTCACTGTGTTAGAATCACTCCTGCTGAGCAGAAAGCGGAGGCAGTGCATGGACGAGAGAAGCCGGCAGATATATCTGGCGGATATATACGGAGGTCTTCTGACCGAAAAACAGCAGAATATCCTCAACAGCTATCTCAACGAGGACATGTCCGTAAGCGAGATCGCCCGGGACGAGAACATTTCCCGTCAGGCGGCGTTCGATCTTCTGAAAAGGAGCGAGAAGCTGCTGGAGGATTACGACGAAAAGCTCGGACTTTTCGAAAGATATCTCCGGAACAGGGAGCTTATCGAAAGGATAAGGGAGATCTGCGGGGATGATCCGGAAACGGACGGGCTGTTCGAGGAACTGCTAAACAATATCTGAGAGGCGGTAACGGGATGTTCGATTCCTTATCCGATAAACTGCAGGGCGCCTTCAGAAAACTCGGAGGCAAGGGCAAACTCAGCGAGAAGGACATAGATGAGGCATTAAGGGACATAAGGATGGCCCTTCTGGAAGCCGACGTCAACTACAAGGTAGTCAGGAGCTTTCTCGCGGACATAAAGGAAGAGGCCATGAGCGAGGAAGTGCTCAGGAGCCTCACCCCTTCCCAGCAGGTAGTAAAGATCGTAAACAGCAACCTGGTCAAGCTTCTGGGCACCCGTTCCAGCGACCTGAAGCTGGACGGAAAGATGCCGGCGGTGATCCTTCTTGCCGGTGTCCAGGGAAGCGGCAAGACCACGTCGGCGGCGAAGCTGGCGCTGTACCTGAAGGAGAAGGGCAGAAAGGTCATGCTGGCAGCCTGCGACATGCAGAGGGCGGCTGCCGTATCCCAGCTGAAGATACTGGGAGAACAGATCGGGGTGTACGTATACACCGCCGACGGATCCGCGGTGGACGTGGCCAGGGGCGCCCTGGACTATTCCCGCAAGAACGGCTATGAGATCCTCATAGTGGATACCGCGGGGCGTCAGCACGTGAACGACGAGCTGATGGACGAGATCGTCGCGGTGAGCGAAACGGTGGAGCCCTCCGAAGTCCTCTTCGTGGTGGACTGCATGATGGGCCAGGCCGCCGTGGACGCCGCCAGCGCCTTCGACGAGAGGCTCAGCGTCACGGGATTCATCCTCTCCAAGGCCGATTCCGACGCCAGGGGAGGTGCTGCCCTCTCCGTGAGCTACATCACGGGCAAGCCCATAAAGTTCGCGGGCACCGGGGAGAAGGTCACTGCCTTCGAACAGTTCCATCCCGACAGGATGGCCTCCAGGATCCTGGGCATGGGTGACATGCTCACCCTCATAGAGAAGGCCGAGAAGCTCACCAGCGCCGAGGACCAGAAGGCCCTGGCGAAGAAGATGACCTCCAATCAGATAACCCTGGAGGATTATCTGGACCAGATGGAGCAGATGCAGCAGATGGGAGGCCTCAGCGAGATGCTGTCCGCCCTTCCGGGAGCATCGAAGCTGGGCAATCTGAACGTGGACGAGAAGCAGCTGGCCCATACCAAGGCCATCATCCTGTCCATGACACCGAAGGAGCGCACGAATCCTTCGATCATAAACGCTTCCAGGAGAAGGCGCATCGCCGCCGGCAGCGGCACCACCGTGACCGACGTGAACCGCCTGCTCAACGGCTTTGAACAGGCCAAGAAGATGATGAAGCGCATGAACAGTGCTAAAGGGAAAAAACGTTTCGGATCGGGTTTTCCTTTTATGTAATATAAGTGCCTCAGGCACCGGAAATAATCTTATACAAGAAAGGTAGTAAAGAAAAATGGCAGTTAAGATCAGACTCAAGAGAATGGGCGCAAAGAAGAAGCCCTACTACAGGATCGTTGTCGCTGACGACAACACCAAGCGCGACGGAATCGCCATCGAGGAGCTCGGTTCCTACAATCCTCTCGGAGAAAAGGAAGTCAAGATCGATGCGGAAGCCGCTAAGAAGTGGCTCGACAACGGCGCGCAGCCCACTGAGACCGTAAAGGCCCTTTTCAAGAAGAACGGAATCCTGTAATCGTTTCGGAGAACTTCCTATGAAAGAACTTATTCTAACCATTGCTAAGGCACTGGTGGATAAGCCCGATGAGGTAAGGGTGACCGAAAGAAAAAAGGAGAGGCTCACAGTGCTGGAGCTCCATGTGGCTCCCGGTGACATGGGAAAGGTGATCGGCCGTCAGGGGCGCATCGCCAAGGCCATCAGAAACGTCCTCAAGGCTTATGCCATCAAGAACAACGTGCATGTGGTTCTCGATATCGTGAACGACTGAACAAAGGGAAAAGCCCGCTTACGCGGGCCTTTTTTCTATTCCTCCGTCTCCGGCGGATCTTTTTCTCCTTCTCCGGCAGTCTCCTGCTCCTCGCCGGGGGGTGTCTGCAACGGTTCCTCCGGGGAGCTGTTTTTCGCTGCGGCGCGTGCCGCCAGGAAAGCGCGCAGCAGGGATCCCGCCTTGTCCACCGCGAAATCGACGCCCTTTTTAACCAGGGAGCTCACAGCTCTGGCGATCAGCAGGAATACGATGACGGCGATCCCCGCCGCCACTGCGGCGCTCTGCCATCTGCCGCCGATAAGGTAGGCGATCCCCGCCGCCAGGGCGGTACATACCGCCGCGGTGATGATGAACTTTCTCTGCAGTTTCTTCATGGCCGTCCTTCCTCCCTTTGCTGACCTGCCTGTCCCGGGCGGATCATTCCTCCTTGCTGAGCTGTGCCAGTTCCTTGAGCTCCTGGGCGTCCAGCTCCTCGCTGTTCACTTCCTGTGGCTGGGCGGATTTTCCGTTCTTGTTCTTCTTTTTGCGCTCCAGGATCTTTACGCTTTCCTTGTCGTAGTCCCTGACTCCGTCCTCGCCGAAGTCCACGGTGACCTTTTCGGCCAGCACGTTGAGCTTCTGCACCGTGCCGTTTCCGTCGGGGGTGCGGACCTTGTCTCCCAGGGCCGGCATCTGTTTGAGAACGCATTCGTAATTCTCGTGTTCATACTGCAGGCAGCACAGGAGCCTCCCGCAGATGCCGCTGATCTTTCCGGGATTGAGGGAAAGGCCCTGTTCCTTTGCCATCTTTATTGACACGGGCTCGAAATCCCCGAGCCATTTGTTGCAGCACAGCTCCCTTCCGCAGCATCCGATACCGCCCATGAGCTTCGCCTCGTCTCGGACTCCGATCTGTCTGAGCTCGATGCGGATGCGGAAGATCGAGGCCAGCTCCTTTACCAGTTCCCTGAAGTCGATCCTTCCGTCGGCGGTGAAGTAGAAGATGACCTTGCTGGAATCGAAGGTGTACTCCGCCCTCACCAGCTTCATGGCCAGCCCGTCCTTTTCGATCTGCTGCTGGCAGATCTTCATGGCGTCCACCGCTTTTCTGAGGTTGTTCTCGTTGGTTACGGCGTCCTCGGGGGTGCCTTTCCTTATGACGGGCTTCACCGGATGCTTGAGGGTGTCCTCCTGCACCGAACGGACCTTTGAGGCCACGGTGCCGTATTCCTGGCCCCGGGCGGTCTCCACGATGACGTTGTCGCCCACTCTGAGATATATCTGTCCGGGATCGAAGAAGTATATCTTCCCCACGGACTTGAACTTAATTCCTACTATTTTCTGCATTGTATGCCTCCCTGATCGATATGAGCATCGTTTCAGCCGCAATGCTCATCGACGCGTTTCCTTTTATGTCTTCCATTCCCTGTCTGATGAGTTCACAGATCTTCATGGCCAGGGGCGCGCTCATGTGCTGGGCGAGCCTTCCCGCGGCTCCCGGAGAGAGCGGCGCCATCCCCGAAAGCTGTATGAAGAGCCTGTGGAACACCGAGTACAGCTGCGAGAGCATGTCCCGGGCTGTGATCCTGTCCGCCGACGCTATGGTCCCGCTGAGTTCGAACAGGCTGTCCACATCCCCCTCCAGCAGCATCTGTGTCACCAGACGGATCATATCCTCGGCTTCCCCGGTTTCCTCTCCGGCTTCCACATCCAGGGCGTCCGGGAGCCTTACGGTCCTCAGACGCGAGAGCACCGTGGGCAGCATGGACTCGATGCCTGCGCCCAGAAGCAGGATGGCCCTGTTTTCCGGGGTCTCCTCCAGGATCTTCAGCATGGCGTTCTGGGCCTCGCTGCGCATCTGCTCGCAGTCCGTGATCACCACGAACTTCATGGCTCCTTCCATGGGCCGAAGGGAGATGAAATCCTTCACGGAGCGTACGGCATCTATGGAAATGTTCCCCTTCACGGGGGAGATGATCATGATGTCCGGATAATTGCCTTCGTCGATCCTGCGGGAAATGATCGGGGTGACGCTCTGGCCCGAAGCGGACAGCATCTCCTTTATCAGCTCCCGGGCGTACCTCAGGCGCCCCTCGGGGGTGTTGGAGTATATTATATACGCATGGGCAAACTGTTCCATAAAACTCCTACAGGTATTTTTTCAGTCTCTCCAGGAGGATCCCGTGGATCTCCTCTATGCTTTTGATGACCCCGTTCCGGGTGCAGCGTATGTGTTCCCATCCGTAGCGCTCGACCACCCACAGGGCGTTGGCATAGGAATCCTCCAGATACTCCCTGTCGCTCTCGTGGATATCCTTCGCGGCCTCATGGGAGAACTTGTTGAGCCTCTCCTTTATGAGCATGGCGCTGTTTTCGGGCTCCATGTCCAGGAAGAAGACCTGCTCCGGGCGGGGGATGCCGTAAAGGCGGAATTCGAAGTCGCACAGCCAGTCCAGATACTTTATCTTTTCGGCCGGATCCGTGATCTTGGACGCCTGGTGCACCATGTTGGAGGTGGTGTAGCGGTCCGCCAGCACTATGCCTCCGCTGCGGTAAAAGTCCTCGTATTCGGTCTTGAAGGAAGCGTAGCGGTCCGCTGCGAAGAACGTGGAGGAAACGTAGGGGTCCACGTCCCCGGGCCTGCTGCCGAAATCCCCCCTGAGATACATCTTCACCAGGGCGCTGGATTCCGATTTGTAGTTGGGATACTCCACCTTCATCACGCGGTATCCTTCAGAGACCAGAGCATCGTACATCAGGGAAGTCTGGGTCTGCTTTCCGCTTCCGTCAAGTCCTTCTATCACAAACAGTTTTCCGCTCATCCTTGTCTCCCTGGCAGATCACCCTGAGGGACCTGCCCTGCAACCCGACTGCTGCGGGCGCGTTTTCTATGTAGTCTATGGCTTCCCGGGTTATCACGCTGCCGGGTATGAGCACCGGGGCTCCCGGCGGATAAATACATACCATGCCGGAGCTGATCCTTCCTTCGGCCGGGTCCGGGGGAACGTGCTCCGAAGGAGCGCACAGGGCCTCCGACATTGTCATGGCCGTTTCCGTCACGGGAAGGGACATGTCTGATGGGGGACGCCCGGTATCGGTCAGCAGGCTGTCAGCCTCCCTGAGGGCCGCCCTGAGGGCTGATATATCCTTCTGCGACGTGCCTATGCCCATGGCGAACACCGCTATGTCCCCGATGGTCATCTCCTCGTCCACTTTGTTCTTTCTCAGCACCGAGACGAGGGTCTTAATGTCTCCGCGGCATCTGATGGTTATCTTCATGCGGTCCGAGCGCTCCCCGAAGTCCATCATCTCGAGATGCCTGAGGTTCGATACCGCATCTAACATTTCATTATACCATACTTTGGTGTGCTCAAACAATCCGCTGCCGTATTTAAGCCTGTGCACGCTGTCTGTCAGGGAGCATATAAGGGGGAAGGAAGGAGACGTGCTCTGCAGGCTCCTCAGAAAGAACGCCGTCAGTTCCCCGTCCGCTTCGGGATCGTTCACGTGCAGCATGGCCGTCTGGGTCAGGGCCCCCACGGTCTTGTGACCTGAATGCACCACGTAGTCCGCCCCGGAGCTCATAGCGCTGCTGGAGGAGACTCCCGAGAACATCAGGTGGGTGCCGTGGGATTCGTCGGCTATCACCTTTATGCCCCGGCTGTGCAGCAGCCCGACTATCCCGGCCATGTCGGCGCAGCATCCGTAATAGGTGGGGGAAGTGATGACGCAGCAGCTGATGCGGGGATGCTCCCCCCGAAGGTACTTCTCCAGTTCCTCAGCTTCTATGCCCCGCAGGGGATCTGCGATATACAGACGCTCCACCGCCGCATGGGCGTGCATGGCCCCGTAGTAGCAGGACAGATGGCTGTCGGAGGGAAGAAGCACCGCTCCCCCGTCCTTCGCGCAGCTCATCACGGCGGCCATCACGGCGGCGCTGGAGCCGTTGACCGTGAACAGGGTGAAGCGGCTGCCGAAGAGCTCGGAGGCCTCCCTCTGGGCTTTTTCGATATATCCGGCGGGATGGTTCAGGTCGTCGGTGAAGTACAGCTCCGTCACGTCCCGGGATGCCCACTCTCCGGCGATGGAAGGGTCCCCCTTATGTCCCGGGACATAAAACCTGCTGTGGCCGTCCCCGGTGTTCTCGATGATGCTTTTTTCCAGTTCGTTGTTCATGAAAGTTTCGGATCCTTTCGGGAAAAAAAGACCGGTGCGGGGCACCGGTAATGTCTGTCATCTGAGGTTTCTGAACAGAAACTCGCAGTTCTCTTCCGGGATCGCCCTGTCGGCGGCACCCAGGAGCTTCACGGCAAGCTTCGATGCGTCCCTGGCGGCATAGCCCATCATCTCCGGCAGGGAGAAGTTGGAGATATCGCCGTTGGTATCCGTCCATTTCCTGTGTTTCGAATTCATCAGGTCGCCCGTGTCCTCGCAGGGGCTGTAGCAGAATTCCTTTCCCGGCCTCGGGATGGGCAGGAGGCTCTTCTTCTGCCCCAGTGCCTTTATCAGCTTCTGCAGGCAGTCGGCTATGATGCCGTCTGGGATGATGATCCTTCTCTTTTCGTTTATAACATCGGAGTACATCTTCTCTATGGCCAGGGCCCCTTCGGGACCTATCCCTTCCAGTGCGGCCTTCAGATCCGGCAGCTCCTTCGCTTCCTTCATGACGCAGCAGTCCAGCTTTACGGCAGCTTCGTTCATCTCGCTGCGGGTACCGCCCGAAGGCATTATGGTCGCCAGGTATCCCGACGTCCTGTAGTCACAGGCATAATCCGCCGCCATTCCGGCGAGGTAGGCCTTCAGCACGTCCCGCTCCGGGGCGGGGGCCTTGCCTATGTAGTTCTTCATCTTGTTGAAAAGGGGCACTCCCTCGCTCTTCAGCTCGGATGCTATCCCCCTGACGAAGGTGTTCTCTTCCTTGGAAAAACAGTCGAAGAAGCACAGCAGCTCCTCGGCGATGCTCCCGAGATAGTACGCACCGGCATTTTTTCCGATGAGGTCTATGAAGGAGGGATCCTTCACTGCGCCAAGGGTCTTCGCTGCGCAGGCCGCGTTGAGATATACCGTTCCCATAGTAAAATTCTCCTGTCTTATCGGGAAAATTATATCATAAGCGGGGAAGGTTAGTTCAGTTTTTGCCAAAAGTAAATTGAAAACAAATGAAGTCTATATTATAATTCATTATAGGAAAGAGGTAAGTACGATTCTGAGGATCAAGCCGTCGACTCTAAGAGGATATATCACCCCCCACAGGAGCGAAAACGAAGTGCTGGACCGCTTCTCGGGCTGTCTGGTGCTGTCCATGAGTCTGTTCTGTCCCGAGCTGATAGTCAGCGGGATGAACCAGTACTCGAAGGAGATAAAGGAGTTCTCCTCCATCCTCAGGGAGGGCGGGGTCGAGGTGGTGACCCGCATGAAGGGCATTTCCCTGAGGGGCGAGCCCGACAGGATCACCGCGGACATGTCGGAACTGCCGGAACTGATACCCCTTCTGGTGATCATCTGCGCCACCGCGAAGGGGGCGTGCTGCATCTCCGTGGAGAGCGGGGACGAGCAGGCCCGGACCATACTGTACCGCAGCCACGAGATGGCCGAATCCCTGGGGGCGGATTCCGTTTTGCTGTACGATCGGATAATGATCAAAAGGAAGTACGGACCGATGCTCCTGGGGGGCATAGTGAACACCTATCACGACGCATACCTCGCAGGGGCCTGTGCCGTGGCGGGACTGGTGAGCAGGGATGAGATAAGCCTGACGGCTCCGGAGAGCCTGAACCGCGTCTATCCCAGATTCTGGCAGAGCTACCGCACCTACGGCGGAGACATATACATAAAGGAAAGCGCAGCTGAGAGCGGGGAGGAACAGGAGGAACAATGAGAAGGATACTGGCATTCACACTGTACTGTATAATACTTTTTGTGGCGGTGGTGGTGCTTACCGTATACGTGCGTTCGTCACTGCTGGGTTTCTGACGGAGGCGGGCGAAGAGGGAGCCCCCTCTTCTTTTTTTGCCCGAAACGAAAAAGGAGCGGATGGACCGCTCCTGTCTGTTATTTATGCTTCCTTGTCGGAATGGATGCTCACGTCCGTGGTGAGCATCAGGGTGGAAACGCTGCCCGCGTTCTGCAGGGAGTTCTTGATGACCTTCGCGGGGTCGATGATGCCCGCCGCTATCATGTCGGTGTAAACGTCGTTCATGGCGTCGTAGCCGTAGTTCACGTCGTCGCCGGAGCGTACCTTGTCCACCACAACGCTGGGATCCACTCCCGCGTTCTCGGCGATCTGGCGGATGGGGGCCTCCAGGGCCTGCCTTACTATCATGGCTCCGGTCTTTTCGTCTCCCTCCAGGGTGTCGATCAGCTTCTCCACTGCCGGGATGGCCAGCAGCAGCGCCTTGCCTCCGCCCGGCACGATGCCGGAATCGATGCTGGCATATACCGCGTTGACCGCGTCCTCGATACGGTACTTTCTCTCGAACATCTCAAGCTCGCTGACTCCTCCCACGGTGATCAGGGCGATGCTTCCCTGCAGCAGGGCCAGGGTCACGTTGAGCTTCTCGAGCTCGTAGTCTTCCTTGGTGACGGCGATGGTCTCGCGGACCTGCTTGATCATCTTGATGGTCTCCTCGCCGCCGGCTCCCGGAGGATTGGTAAGCACGGTCTTTTCCTTCTCGATGATGGCTCTGTCGCACTTTCCGAGGATCTCCAGCCCGCAGTTCTCCAGCTTGTATCCCAGATCCTCCGTGAGGACCGTGGCTCCGGTCATGAGTCCCAGGGCTTTGTTGTTGCGCTTTCTGGTGTCGCCGTATCCCGGTGACTTGATGGCGCAGGCCTTGAGGACGCCCTTCTGCACGTTCAGTGCCAGGGTCTGCAGGGCGGATTCCTCTATGTCCTGGGCGATTATCAGAAGGCTCGCCGAATTGGCCACTATGCCTTCCAGAATGGGCACCAGGGTCTTGAAGTCCTTGATGCGGTTGTCGGTGACCAGCACGTAGGGATGGTCCAGTTCGCAGGACTTGTTGTTCTCGTTGGTGATGAAAACGGGCGATACGTATCCGTTCTCGATGGAAACGCCGTTGGAGTACTTCAGCACCGTCTCCAGCTGCTGGCTGTCCTCGATGGTGACCACTCCGTTGAATCCCACCTTATCGAAGGCCTGGGATACGATGTCTCCCACGAAATCGTCGTTGTTTCCGCTGATGCGGGCTATCTGGCGAATGTCGCCTATGTCCTTTACGGGCACCGCGAAGCGGTCTATCTCTCCCAGTGCGCACTGCACCGCGGCGGTGATGCCTTTGTTGAGGATCACGGGATTGGCTCCCGATACCACGTTTTTGATGCCCTCGTTAACGATCGCCCTGGCCAGTACCACCGAAGCAGTGGTGCCGTCTCCGGCCACCTCGTTGGTCTTGATGGCCGCGGTCTTCAGAAGGTTCGCTCCCATGTGCTCGAAAGGATCGGGAAGTTCGATCTGTTTCGCGATGGTGACTCCGTCGTTGGTTACCAGGGGTACATCGTACTGCTGGTCAAAGGCCACGTTGCGGCCCTTGGGTCCCAGTGTGACCCTTACCGCGTCCGCCAGTTTGTCCATGCCTGCCAGAAGTGCGTTTCTGGCATCCTCGTCATATAAAAGATCTCCTGCCATTTTTCTCCTCCGCAAAATGATGTTACTTTATCATTGATACTGTTTTAAGTTACGCTGTGCTGTTTTACTCGCCGTCTCCGCCGTCTCCGCCGTCTCCGCCTTCGCCTCCGGTTTCGCTGCCTTCACCGCCTTCTCCGCCTTCGCCGCCTTCACCGCCTTCACCGCCTTCACCGCCTTCGCCTCCGTCGTCGGGGGTCTCGATGACCGGGAAGATGTAGTTGCCTTCTCCGTCCCTGGGCAGTTCGTTTCCGTTGGCGTCGATGTAGATGCGTTCGCTGCCGTCATGGCTCATGTAGTAGTAGCACTGCTTCTCCTCGTCAAACGTCCACAGATCCCTTGAGATCATGTACTGGGGATCCTGATAGAGCATGGTGGGAGTGAAGCCGTAGAATTCCTCCACCAGCCCGACGCGGGCGCTCTGGTTGATGATCCACATGGACACGAAGTTGCGGCTGCCGAAGAAGCCTGGCATCGTGGCGGTCTTGATGGCGTTGGTGTCGATCTCCATCGCGGAAATGGCCATGGAGACCGCGGTCTTCATGCTGATGTCCGTCTTGATGGACTGGTAGGCCAGCTTGATGACCGACGGGATCTGGGAGATCTTGATCTTCTTTACCTGGGCGAACAGGGCCTTGAGGAGCTTCTGCTGGACCGCGGTCCTGTCTATGTCTCCGCCTGGATAGCCCCTGAGCCTGGCCAGGTTGATGAAGTTGGCTCCGTCCCAGACACGGTTGCCCGCCGTGTAGAAGAGGGTATCGTCATCGAAGTACACGTCGTACTCCAGGTTGTATTCCACTCCCCCGATGGCGTCGATGACCGCCGCGGCGGTATCCATGTTGATGCCTATGTAATAGTTGATGTTTATTCCTCCGAGAAGCTCGCTGACGGTGCCCCTGAGGACCTTCACTCCGTTGAGGAATTCCGTTTCGGCGTCAGCGTTCTCGTCGAGATAGTAGCCGTACAGGAATGTGGTGTTTATCTTGTCGCGGCCTCCCGCGGTATAGATGTCCACGTAGGAGTCTCTGGGGACGGACACGATGCTGATGGTGCCTTTCTTGAAGTTCACGCTTATGAGCATGATGGTGTCGGGCCTGAAGACCTCGTACTCCTCGTGCCTCTCCTCGTTTTCGTCCAGGCCGAACAGGAGGATGTTGATGGTATCCATGTCCCCCAGAAGCACGTCGGTATTGATGTTGTCGTAGAGGTTCTCCTTTACGGTCAGCATGCCGAACTTCTCGTTGGTCATGGCCGTGTCCGAGAAGTCGTCGTCCATACCCATCCATGCCAGCACCTGGCGGTAGTTCATCACGGTGTAGCCCATCAGAAGGGCAATCACCAGAAGGATGCACAGGAACACCACCAGTCCCGTCTTCTTCTTTTTCTTCTTCCCTGAGGTCTTTGCCTTCTTCTTTTCCGAAGGAGCCTCCTCCCCGGGGAGCTGCTCATCTATGTACTTATCTTCTGTCATTTATATGTACCGTTTCCTTTTTTTCAGGGCGCATAAAACACACCTCTGTGCTCCAGCAACTGTATTGTAGCATTTTTATCCCCTGTTGCTATGTATTGGGGCATCAAAAATCATTATACCCTGATTAAATGGTGTTTGTTAGAGCGCTCCGGAAGGATATAATTGTTGCATGAACAGCGAAAAAGACCTGATCGAAACCGAAGAAGAAAACGTTCCGGAAGAAGCGGAACTGTCCGAAGAGGCAAACGTACCCGAAGAGGAACTGTCTGAAGAGGAAAAGACTCCCTCTGAGGAAGAAAAGAAGGAAGCCGTCAGAAAGGAAGTCCTGGAGTGGATAAGGACCTTCGTATTCGCCATCGCCCTGGCGCTGGTTATAAGGATGTTCCTTTTCGAGATGGTGGCGGTGCACCAGTCCAGCATGTATCCCACCCTGGCGGACGGACAGAAGGTGGGCCTTCTCAAGATCGCCTACGCGGTATCGGAGCCCCAGCGGGGGGATATCGTGGTGATAAAGGTTTCCGAAGAGAAGAACCTGGTCAAGAGGGTGATAGCCACCGGAGGACAGAAGGTGGAGATTATCCAGAGCCGGGTGTACATAGACGGAGAGGAACTGGATGAGGAGTACATTTCGGACGATCTCGTCTATTCCGACTACGGCCCCATAGTGGTGCCGGAGGGATACATTTTCGCGATGGGGGACAACAGGCCCTCTTCCATCGATTCCAGGGCCATGGGGTGTTTCCCCGCGGAGGACGTGCTGGGGAGGGTATGCATAAGGTTCGTTCCCTTCACCGTGTTCAGGCGCATCCCGTAGCGCCTGATGATCTTAGATATAATAAAAGCCCGAAGAACTCCTTCGGGCTTTTTTCTTGGAAAATATCCTGAGTTCACAGTCCCTTCTTCCAGTCCGGGATCTCCCCGGGAGTGTCATTTCGTATCATTTCCGCGTACTCGCAGAAGGCCTCGGCAATGCCCCTGGCGTAGTCCAGCGGATGGTCCAGGAGCCGCTGCAGTGAGACGGGATTGTCCACGTAGTCGCACTCTATGATGTAGCCCTCGCAGGTGTCGTTGGAATTCCAGTAGGGATTTGCGGGCCAGCCGCTGTGGCGCCCGTCCGTGTAGGCCCCGGTGGAGACTCCCCCCACTTCCCGGATCATGTAGTACCAGTTGGTCTTCATGACCGTCAGGTTCTCATAGGGCTTCTTCGCGCCGTAGCCCGCGGCTTCCGCGTTGGTCTCCTTCACGTCGTCCTCGTTGTACAGCCTCACCCACACTCCCTTTGCCGCCATGTAGTAGCTCTCGGAGGAATAGTCCGTGTTGGAGATCTCTCCGGAGCCGCAGGCCACCACCTTTTCGGAAAGAAGGCAGGGGAAGGTATAGTCCGAATTGCCCGGGGCGTAGATCTCGGTGCCCCTGTAATCCCCCCAGGCGCTGGCGTTGCAGTGGATGGACAGGGAATACTTGGAGCGCAGCTCGTTGCACAGCACGGCTCTGCCGTGGGGGCCGTAGCTTTCGGGGTCCGAGTCGTCCTCATGGGTGAGGGCCACCTTGTAGCCCTTTTCGGTGAGGAGCCTTTTCACCTCCATCGCTATCGGGTGATTGAAGCCGAACTCGGTATACATCTCGTCGTCCAGCCAGCCGATGGCTCCCGGGTCGTCCCCGCCGTGCCCCACTTCCAGCACCGCGTCGTACACGTCCTCCGGCAGGGGGGCCTTTTGAACGTCAAGGCACGCGGTCTTTCTTCCCGAAAGGATGCTCTCGCCGAAATAAAAGTCGATCCTCCTGGTGCCCTCCGGGCAGGAGAGGCTCCAGTAGGTAATGCCTTCGTATTCGCTGCCGTTCACGAGAGGGTAGTAGCGTACGGTCTCTTTTGTGCCTTCGGTGCCCTCCGCCCTGAGAAGAAGGATGTATTTCCCCTCGGGCAGTCCCTCCAGCTGTATCCCCCCGTCCGTCTTTTCGGAAGTGCGAAAGCTCACGCGGCTTCCCTCCAGGGTGTATTCGCAGGGAAGGCAGTACATGGCGTCGTCGTCCGTCATCACCAGCTTCACCGCCGTGATCTCAATTCCCGTGATCTCGGCTTCCCCCTCCAGGGTCAGGGTCGTGCCGAAGCGGGTGAAGTACGTCACTGCGGCGTCGGTGTCCTGGGCCATGGAGGCGATGCCTCCATGGGGCAGGAACAGGAATACTGCGCAGGCCGCAAGAAGCAGGCATGCTGCGGTGACGAGAATGTATTTTACGGATTTCTTCATGGGATTCTCCTTTCGGTGATCGTGGGCCTCGGGCGTTCGTTCCTTTCGTCCGGTCAGGCCTGTGCGGCGCTCACCGTAACGGTGCCCGTGGCCACC
>JAGACT010000238.1 GCA_017613995.1 Eubacteriaceae bacterium | reverse complement strand
TTTCTCCTCTTTTATCTCTTCCGCTATCTCGCTGAAATCCATATCCATGGCCACGTGCAGGGTATAATCCGGAAAGGCCTCCTTAAGCCTGTCGCAGACTTCGCGGTACACCGCTTTTCTGTCGGCCGCGTCAAAGCTGACCACGATGTCGAAACGCAGGACCTTATCCTCCTTATCCAGGAAGAAGCCGTGCATCTGGATGACGTGGGGTACGGATGTGACAATGCTTTGTACCTTCTCCTTTACCTGCTGGGACTCGGGATCCATGGTGTTGACGGAATAGACTCCTATGCCGGTAAGCATTACGTCGTGCTTGCCGTATACGTCCGCGTAGACCCTCCTGGTCAGCTGGTCCAGCTCTCCGGCAGTCATGGTGTCGGGCACTTCGATGTGCACGGATCCGTTGTAGGAATCGGGCCCGTAGTTATGAAGTATCAGGTCGTAGGCTCCGGAGATCTCGGGATGGCTTTTGATGGTGTCCTTGATATCCAGCACCAGCTGCGCGTCCGCCCTTTCCCCCAGGATCTTCGAGAGGGTATCCCTCAGCATCTCCAGGCCGGCTTTGACGATTATGAGTGCGATGACGGCGCCCAGCCATGCCTCCAGGGAGATCCCGAAGAGCATGTATACTGTAGCCGCGGCCAGGGTGGAAGCGGAGATCACGGAGTCCATGGTCGCGTCCTCGCCGGAATTGACCAGGGAATCGGAATTCACCTTTTCGCCCACGCCCTTGACGTATCTGCCGAGGAAGATCTTCACCGCCACGGCCACCGCCACGATGACAAGGGACGCGGTGCTGTAGTCGGGGAGCTCGGGGGATATGATCTTCTTTACGGATTCGATGAACGCGGTCACGCCGGCGTACAGCACCAGCATCGAGATTATCATGGCGCTGAGATATTCGATCCTGCCGTATCCGAAGGGATGCTTTCTGTCGGCTTCCTTGCCCGCGAGCTTTGTGCCCACGATGGTGATGACGGAGCTGGCGGCGTCGGAAAGGTTGTTCACTGCGTCCATCAGGATGGCTATGGAATTGACGGTGATTCCCACAAAGGCCTTGAAGCCCGCCAGAAATACGTTTGCCAGGATGCCTATGATGCTGGTGCGGATGATTATTCTGTCGCGGTCAGTCTGTGTGTTCATACCAATGTCTCCAGTTCTCCGGCTACTGCCGAACGTACTTCATCCATGTCCGCGGTGGGTTCGAAACGCTCCAGGACATTTCCCTGACGGTCCACCAGGAACTTCGTGAAGTTCCATTTGATGTAGGCTTTGTCTCCGAACTCCTTGTTGTTCATGTCCGAATAGGTCTTCAGAGCAGCGGATTTGAGGCCGCTTCCGAATCCACTGAAGGGCTTTTCGGTGGCCAGGAACTCGAACAGGGGCTCCGCGTTCTCTCCGTTTACGTCGATCTTGGCGAACTGGGGGAACTCCGTGCCGAACTTCACCGTGCAGAAGGAGTGGATCTCGTCCTCCGAGCCGGGGGCCTGGTTGGCGAACTGGTTGCAGGGGAAGTCCAATATCTCGAAGCCCTGGTCCTTGAATTCCCTGTACATGGCTTCCAATGGCTCATAGTGGGGCGTGAACCCGCAGCCCGTGGCCGTGTTCACGATCAGCAGCACTTTTCCCTCATAGTCCTTCAGGCTGACCTCGTTCCTCTGTCTGTCCTTCACCGTGAAATCATAGACCGTCATCATTTTCCTTGTACCTCCTGGGATATTTTGGTTATGTCCTTCTGGTCGTCCAGCAGTTCATACAAAAGGGCGTACAGCGTTTGCGCCTTCTCGGGGGACAGGGCGATGCAGCTGCCCACCTTTTGAGGGACGTCCTTTGCCCTCTCCTGCAGGGCTCTTCCCTCCCCTGTCAGGGTGATCATCACCACCCGATCGTCCGACTTGCTGCGGGCGCGCCGGATATAGCCCGCCTGCTCCATCTTTTTGAGCAGGGGCGACAGCGTCCCGTTGTCCAGCATCAGGCGATCGCAGAGCTCCCCCACGGTGATCCCGTCCCGTTCCCACAGCACTAGAAGGACGATGTACTGGGTGTAGGTGAGACCCAAAGGCTTCAAATGGGGGGTGTAGAGGCTGGTGACGCTCCGCGCCGCAGCATACAACGGAAAGCACAGCTGACGGCCGAGCTTCATCGCTTCGCGATAGTCATATTCCATGGAGCGCACCTCCCATTTATCTTTTGTGCAATTATATTGTATCAAATATATTTGAAGCTGTCAAGGCGAATAATGATCCCCCGGCGGAGCCGCGCCGTCCAGTCATTTCTTATCATGTAACATCCTCATTTACCGTCACCACCGTCACTTATTGACATTCTCGTTGATCCTCCTTACGGTCCGTTACATGTCGTTTCATCACATTCGAGACTTGGGTATTTCAAGGCGTCAGAACATGAAAAAAGCCTTGCAACTACAGGATTTCTGTAGCCACAAGGCTTAATTTCGGTTAGCTATGTCGTTTCGTTATCTTACTCCCTCACAGGCTCCAGGGTCGTTGTAACTATGAGGACCAGTGGGGATGTAACGGGACATTTCTGCGTTATTCCAGCTCGATG
>JAGACT010000237.1 GCA_017613995.1 Eubacteriaceae bacterium | reverse complement strand
GAGGGCTGATTGCTTTCGAGCACTGTTTTCACCCTCTGGCGGACACAGCGGCACTCATACTGTATGCCGTGTCGGTGATTCTTTTGGCAGCGGGCCTCATGGAGTCCGTAAAACAAAGACAACAGGAAAAGAAGGTAGACAAAAATGCTTGTCGCACTGATAGGTGAGAACTGCAGCGGGAAATCCACTCTCGCCGAATCCATCAGACAAACCACCGGAGCGGAGGTCATCACGGGAAAGGACTACCTCAGAATGGCCCGATCCGAGAGCGAGGCGGCCCGGCTCTTCAAAGAGCGCCTCGCCTGCGCCGTGGACGGTGAGGATCTCGTTTACGTCATCTCGGAGCCGGAGCATGTCGCTCTGCTGCCGGAGGGAGCCGTAAGGGTCCTGGTAAAGGCCGATATCGAAACCATCAAAGATCGCTTCAGGGAAAGGATGCACGGCACACTGCCTCCCCCGGTGGAGCAGATGCTGCAAAGAAAACACGGCATCTTCGACGGCGGGGACTACGACTTCGTATACGACGGGGTCGGCGGAGATCCAATGGAGCTGTGCGGGAAGATCTTTTCAGTCTCCCAGAGTCCCCCGGAAGAAACGGTGCTTCGGACCGAACGGCTCATAATGCGCCGCTGGAGGGAAAGCGACGCGGAGGACCTGTACAGATACGCCAGCGATCCCGCGGTGGGACCCATAGCGGGATGGCAGCCCCACAAAAGCGTCGAAGAGAGCCTTGAGGTGATAAGAAATGTGCTCTGCGGGCAGGAAGCCTACGCCCTCTGCCTGAAGGAGGACGGCAGGGCCATCGGCGCCATAGAGCTCAGGCTCAACGGGCATACGGACATGACCGAGCGGGACGACGAGTGCGAGCTGGGCTACTGGCTCGGAAAGCCCTTCTGGGGCCGGGGCCTTATGCCCGAAGCCGCCTCCGAGATGCTCCGGCACGCTTTCGAGGATCTGGGGATGAGCCGGGTATGGTGCGGGTACTATGACGGCAACGAAAGGTCGAAGCGGGTCCAGGAGAAGATCGGTCTCAGATATCAGTGGACCACCGGGGATCTGGACGTACCGCAGATGAACGAAAAAAGGACGGGCCATGTGAACTGCATCACCCGGGAGGAATGGCAGGAAAACCGCGATGGAATATACAAAGACGATAAAGCTTAAGGACGGAAGGGAGTGCGTTCTCAGAAACGGCACCCGCGGTGACGCGGAGCAGGAGCTGGAGCTTTTCCGTCAGACCCACGGCCAGACAGACTTTCTCACCTCGTATCCCGACGAGATCAGTTATACTGTAAGCCAGCAGGCCGAGTATATCGAAAAAAAGAGAAACAGTCCCGACGAGATAGAGCTCCTGGCCCAGGTCGGAGACAGGATAGTCGGCCTGGGGGGACTGGACCGTATCGGCTGGGCGGAGAAGACCCGCCACAGGGGAGAATTCGGCGTCTGCATCGACAGGGACTTCTGGGGCCTGGGCATAGGGCGGGCCCTGACACTGGCCGTGATCGAATGCGCCCGGCTGGCCGGTTATTCCCAGCTTGAGCTGGAAGCGGTGGCGGACAACGGCGCGGCTCTCGCTCTGTATGAGAGCACCGGATTCACGGAGTACGGGCGCAACCCCAGGGGATTCCGTTCCCGCTTAAGCGGCTGGCAGGAACTGGTCCTCATGAGGATCGAACTGGAATGAGGAGGAAAGAGATCTATGAACGGATACATTGCATACTGCGGGCTGGATTGCGAAAAGTGCGAGGCCCGCATCGCCACGGTCAATGATGACGGGGCTCTGAGGGAAAAAGTCGCGAAGCTCTGGTCGGAACTGAACGGCGCGGACATCACGGCGGATATGATAAACTGCACCGGATGCAGGATCGAGGGAGCAAAGACCCCTTACTGTGATTCGATATGCCCGATAAGGCAGTGTGCCATGGGCCGCGGCGCAGGGACCTGCGCCGACTGCGGTGAAATGCGTTCCTGCGAAAAGCTGGCCGCGATCACCGCGGGAAATCCCGAAGCCCTGGCCAATCTCGGGAAGCTCTCATGATATCCCCTGAGGAAGCCCTGAAAGAACCGACCGGCCTGTCCCGTTTCAGGGATGCCCAGAGGAAGGATTACGAAGCGGCACTCGGCGAGATACGCTCGGGCCGCAAGCGCACCCACTGGATGTGGTACGTTTTCCCCCAGATCCGCGGCCTGGGCTCCAGCAGTATGTCCGAATACTACGGGATCAGGGATCTGGCGCAGGCCCGGGAATACCTTTCCGATCCGTACCTCGGGGGGAACCTTCGGGAGATCTGCCGGGAGCTTCTCAGCCTGGATACGGATGACGCCGGGGTGATCTTCGGTTATCCGGACGAACTCAAGCTGCGCTCCTCCATGACCCTTTTCAGTCTGGCCTCCGGCGGTGATCCCCTGTTCGATGCGGTGCTGGACAGATTATATGACGGGAAGAAGGACATGCTGACCCTTAAACTGCTGGACATGGCCTGAGGCAGCCGGCTGCCGGCAACTTTTTTTGCTTTTTTGCAGATTTCGGTTGACCGTCCATCCTGTGGAAGGTGTAGACTCATGATGCAAAGATGCGCCGGAGGGTGATAATGAAGATAAACGAAGTAGAGCAGGCGGTGGGGATCACCAAGAAGAACATCCGATTTTACGAGGATCAGGGACTCATCTCCCCGGTGAGGGATCCCACCAACAGCTACAGGATATATTCCACCGCGGACGTGGATCTTCTTCTGAAGATAAAACTTCTCAGG
>JAGACT010000236.1 GCA_017613995.1 Eubacteriaceae bacterium | reverse complement strand
GGTCGCCAGGGCCATGGAACTCATCGACGCCATAGGCGATCCGGTGACCCTGAATGATGAAAACGCCATAGGAAGGGCCAGGAATTACTACAACAACCAGCTCAGTGACGCCGAACGGGAAAGAGTGGAGAATTACGACAAGCTCACCGCGGCGGAGAAGGCACTGCAGAAGATAAAGAACGAGACTCCCCAGGGGCATACCACGTCGGTCACCGTGACCATCAACGGTATCACCTATGAGGTGAGCGAAGCCACCAGGAAGGCCGTGGAGGCCATGCAGGCCATAACGGATCCCGCGGATCCCGCCGACAGGCTGCCGGAGGACTTCAGCGAGCTGACTCCCGCGCAGGAGAAGGCTATCCTGGAAGCCTACAGACTGTATCAGGCCCTTACGGACAACGAGAAGCTCTTTGCCACCAATTACGGCGACTTCTACGAGAACGTGCTTTTGAAGCTCGGAAGGAACTACCACTATGACGAGCGCACCAAGACGGACGCCAGGGACAACGACGACGATATACTGCCCTGGTACGTAAAGCTCAACGTGGCGGACGAGCGGTTCACGGAGGAAGAGACCGCAAAGATAGCACAGGTGCTGGGAGAGGACTTCGATCTTAGCAGCCTGTACGTGATCAGCTTCACCGACGTATTTACCGGAGAGGAATTCACGCCGGAAGAACTCATAGGGATCAGATTCCCGCTTCCCGACATGGAAGGAAAGAAAACACCGGTCTTCATATACGTCCACGAGGACGGAAGCTTCGAATACATCGAAGGCAGAGTCATAGACGGTGAACTCGTTATGGAAAGGACCGAGTTCGGCCGTTACGCGATAGCGGAAAGCTCACTCACATGGGAAGAGATCGTGGCAGGCAGAAATGACCTGAACGCTCAGCCCAACTGGCTGTGGCTCATACTTTCCGGAGCTGCCCTTATCGGCCTGATCATACTGATCCTCTTCCTGAAGAGAAGGAAAGACGATGACGACGAAAAAGCCGTCCGGTGATCGATTTTCGAAATAAAACATGACGTTTCGTACTATCACGGCATATGACGTGGTAGTACGGTCATTTGGGAGGAATATATGAAGAAAAAGGTACTTTTGAATACGATACTTACGCTGCTTATACTAGCCGTGATAGCGGGAGGCATCCTATTCGCTGGAAGCCTCAGGGGGTGGTTCGATAAAACCGCTGATACTGACAGCGCCGTCGTAACAGGCCTTTCAGGCAGCGTTTCAGTGGAAAGAAACGGCGTAGGGTTCTCCCTGAATGACGGCAGCGCTCTGAGGGATGAAGATATCCTCGAGACCCGCCAGGGATCATATGTGACCGTCAGAAGCGGAAAAAACTCCGTGGTTTTCAACGAGAACACGGAGGCGAAGATCATTTCCGCCCAGGCGGATGAACTGGAACTCGAGCTTATTTCCGGGGAAATCTTCGTGGTCCTCAACGACGGGGGATCCTTCGAAGGCGTAACAGTCAACGGACAGAAGATAATCTCCCATGGAACGGTCTATTCGGTCAACGTACAGACTGGTTCATGGAACATTTACGTCTTCGAGGGAGAAGTGGAGGCCATGGGAAAGACCGTGGAAGCCGGAAGTACCCTAAACGTCGTCGGCGATTATCCGGGAAAGGGAAAGCTTTCCGCCTCTTCCCTGAACGAATTCAACATAGAGAACGCAAAAGCCGCGGCAGCGTCCCGCAATATCTGCTTCAGCGTGGAAACACTGGATGAAGTGATAGCCCAGAGGGAGGAGGAGAAGCGCCTTGCCATAGAGCAGCAGGCTGCCCATGACGCGGAGGTGATAGCCCAGGGAGGCACCGTTCCGGTGCAGACCACCACGACCTCCACGACGGCAGGGAACAGCGCTTCAGGTACGGCGGCTTCAGTCAAAAGCTGCACCATACAGATAAGGTGCGATACCATTCTGGACAACATGGACCACCTGACTGCCGGCAAGAACGCGTATGTCCCGGCCAACGGAGTGATCCTGGCCACCTCCACCGTTCAGTTCGTGGACGGCGAGACAGTTTTCGACGTACTTAACAGGGTATGCTCCTACGCGGGCATACAGCTGGAGTACTCCTGGACCCCCATGTACGGGTCATACTACATAGAAGGTATAAACAATCTATATGAGTTCGACTGCGGCTACGAATCCGGCTGGATGTACAAGGTGAACGGATGGTTCCCGAACTACGGCTGTTCCTCCTATGTCCTAAAGGACGGGGACACCATAGTCTGGTGCTACACATGCAACGGCCTGGGAGCGGACGTGGGAGGAAGCGTATACTGATCCGACACCGGGAGGTCACATGAGCAGCAGGGACGCTTTCGGGGAATACAGCCCCCACGTGAACATGTTATTCTTCGCTTCGGCGATAATCCTCAGCATAGTCCTGAGCCATCCGGCCTATCTGGGGATATCGCTCTTCTTTGCGTTCGCATACGTTTTCACGGTACGTCCCGTAAAAGGAAAAAAGCTCCTTATAAGGATGGGGGTGCTGCTTATACTGATAAGCGTGATAAGCCCGCTGTTCAACACCATGGGGGACACGGTGCTCTTCACGTATCTGAGAGGCAGGGCCTATACCCTGGAAGCCCTCGTATGCGGAGCCTCCCAGGCCATGATGGCGGTGAGCGTTCTCACGTGGTTTTCCTCTTACAGCGAGGTCATGACCTCGGACCGATTTATGTATATCTTCGCGCCTCTGGCCCCGGCCCTGTGCCTGGTGCTGACGATGGTCCTTCGGCTCATACCCTCCTATCAGAGGAAAGCCTCCCAGATATCCTCCTCCCGGAGTTCGGTGGGAAAGGGCGCGGGGGAAGGGACCCGAAGAGAAAGGATCGTATCCTCCCTTACGGTCCTCGGGTCCCTCGTCTCCTGGGCCCTGGAGGGAGCCGTGGTAACGGCGGACTCCATGAGGAGCAGGGGCTACGGGGCAAATGACAGGAGGAGCCACTTCTCCCTTTACCGCTTCGACGGCAGGGACGCATTCATGCTCCTATTTATCCTGGCCCTTACAGGTTTAAGCATATTTATGATATCCCGGGGGAACGCCTCCGCGGAGTTCTATCCGTCGGTAAGCCTTTCAGCTGTAACAAAGGGAGAAGGCCTTATCGGCGCAGTATCATTCGGTATCCTGTGCGCGGTACCTGCAATAATTAATATCGGGGAAAAGATCATATGGCAGTATTCGATATCAAAGATCTGAGCTTCACTTATCCGGCAAGGGAGGGCAGAGCCCTTTCGGGGATAGACCTTACCATACAAAGAGGTGAATACATCACCCTCTGCGGCAGGAGCGGCTGCGGCAAGACCACGCTCCTTCGGCACTTAAAGAGCGTTCTGACTCCCCACGGAAAAAGGGAGGGGGAGATACTCTTTGAGGGGACCCCCCTGGAGAAGGTGTCCCT
>JAGACT010000235.1 GCA_017613995.1 Eubacteriaceae bacterium | reverse complement strand
TGAACTCGCTCATCAGGTAATCCATGACCCTCTTGTCGAAGTCGTCTCCGCCGAGACGGTTGTTGCCGCTGGTGGCCAGAACTTCGAATACTCCGTCGCCCAGTTCGAGGATGGAGACATCGAAGGTGCCGCCGCCCAGGTCGTATACCATGATCTTCTGGTTCTCTTCCTTGTCCAGTCCGTATGCCAGGGCTGCCGCGGTGGGTTCGTTGATGATCCTGAGGACTTCAAGGCCTGCGATCCTGCCCGCATCCTTGGTTGCCTGTCTCTGGGCATCCGAGAAGTACGCGGGAACGGTGATGACTGCCTTGGAGACGCTCTCTCCGAGATAGTTCTCTGCGTCCTTCTTCAGCTTCTGGAGGATCATCGCCGAGATCTCCTGGGGCGTGTATGCCTTACCGTCGATGTTTACCTTGTAGCTGGAACCCATTTCCCTCTTGATGGAAGAAATGGTGCGCTCGGGGTTGGTTATGGCCTGATGCTTTGCCACCTGGCCCACCAGTCTCTCGTCGTTGGTGAACGCCACCACCGAAGGAGTGGTCCTGGAACCCTCTGAATTCGTAATAACCGTTGCTTCGCCGCCTTCCATGACGGCCACACATGAATTTGTGGTACCGAGATCGATACCTATGATCTTTTCCTTAGACATAATTGTAACCTCCGTTATTATTTAAGTTTGTTGACTTTCACCATGGCCGGGCGTATCACCCTGTCACGGTACCTGTAACCCTTCTGCAGCTCCGCCGTTACCGTGTTGTCCTCCTTCGTTTCGTCGGAGTCCACCATGACCGCGTTGTGCAGCAGGGGATCGAATGCATTGCCTGTCGATTCTATCGGGCTGAGTCCTTCGGAAGCAAGGATGTCGGAAAGCTGTTTCGACACCATCTTCACGCCCTCGGCGAAGGGGGTCTCCTCTTCGCAGGACGAAAGGGCCCGCTCAAAATTGTCCAGCACTGCAAGGAGTTTTTCCATGACCGGCGCGCAGGCGTAATTCAGCGCATCGGCACGCTCCTTGACACTTCTCTTCTTGTAGTTGTCGAAATCCGCATAAAGCCTCAGATACTTTTCGTTCAGATCATCGTACTTGGACTGGAGTTCGCGCAGGACCTCCGCCGTGTCGTCCGCGGCTTCGGGACTTTCCGCTTCCTCTTCGTCTTCGCAGATCTCCTCTGCTTCCAGCTCCTCAACTAACTCATCTTCGTTTTCCCTTCTGGTGTTTTCATTCTCCTTTGCCATTGTCAAGACTGCCTCCTATGGATTCGTTCAGGTGATTTGTCAGCTCCTCCGTGAGGGCGTTGATCACCGAAACGCAGTAATCGTAATCTATTCTTGTCGGCCCGACGATCCCTATGGATCCGATCGGCTTGCCGTTGAGACGGTATGTAGCGCTGATGATGCTGCAGTCGCTGAGCTCGTCAAGCTCGTTCTCCTCTCCTATGCGTATCCTCACGCCGTCCGTGGCCATCTCGTCGATGAGCTGTGCCATCAGATCCCTTCTGTGCAGCACCTCCAGGAACCTGGCGGCCTTGTCGGTGTCGTTTCTGAATTCCGGATACTTGAAGATCTCGGTGACTCCGTCGGCGTAGAGCCTGGAGCCCGTATCCTCGCTGAGAAGGTGCTTCACCGTGGAGAAGATCTCCTTGAGCATCCTCTGCTCATCCGGCGAAAGCTGATCCAGGGCCTTCGTGAAGGTGGCTCCCGTGGTGTCGTTCTGGATATCCCGGGCGCACAGGTTCAGGAATTCCGTAAGGCGGTCCAGCTGCTCCCTTACGGGGATCTGGGAAAGCCTGACTTCCGCATTCTTTACGATGCCTTCCTTCGTGATGACCACCAGGAGCACCCGGTCGCTGTCTATGTGCATCAGCCGCATCTCCTTTATATTCAGTTCGGAGATGTCCGGCAGCGTCGCTATGGCCGTGAGGTTCGTCAGCTTGGTGAGCACTTCCGCCGTCTTCTTTATCAGCTCGTTGAACTCGCCGAAATACTGGCTGTACAGCTCCCTGACGTCCGCCTTGATGTAGCTGTCGAGGTTCATGGACTTCATGTAGCGGTCCACGTACAGTCTGTATGCCTTGTCCGACGGCACCCTGCCGGCGGAAGCGTGGGGCTGCATCAGGAATCCCATTTCCTCCAGATCTGCCATCTCGTTTCTGATGGTGGCAGAGGAGATGCCGATATTGTATTTCTTTTCTATCGTCCTCGATCCGACCGGTTCGGCTGTTTTGATATAGTCCCTGACAATCGAATAAAGGATATCGAATTTTCTGTCACTTCTGTCCATATCAATACCTCTTTTATTAGCACTCGATCAGCATGAGTGCTAATCACAGTGATAATTTACCACCTTCGCCGGTTACTGTCAATACTTTTGTCGTTTATAATGGGATTTTCATCTTTTTTTAACGTTCGGTTTCCCGCGGGGCACAAACGGCGCAGGGAGCTGGGAGAATCCGTGGAAATATGGTACAATTTACTGCGGGGACGCCCGCGGCACGAAGCGTTCTTTACCTGCAGAAAGGGATAACATATGAAGCGCGACAACGGAACGGTATCCAATATAAAAATAGTCTCCGAGCTCATGCTCAGGCTTCTGCCCGCCCAGGTGCTCCTGGTGGCGGTGGGCTCCGTGAACGGTATAGTTTCCAGCCTGTTCGCCAGCAATTTCCTGGGACCCGAGGCCATGAGCGCTGTGGGACTGTGTTCCCCCCTCAACATGCTCATGGTCTCCGTAAGCACGGTCATAATGGGAGGGAGCGTGATCATCTGCGGACAGTACATGGGAAAGGACATGGAGGAGAGGCTGCAGGACGTGTTTTCAGCCGATCTGACATGGGCCCTGATCTTCGCAGCGGGCTTCACGGCGCTGTTCGTGCCGGCCTCTCTTTTCGATCTCACGGGCTTTCTGACCCGGGATGCCTCGATACGGCCCCTTCTGAACAGCTACATGCTGGGACAGGCGGCGGGCATCGTCCCCCTTCTTGCGGGGAACACCTTCGCGGCGTTTCTGTCCATGGAGAACAGGACGCGGCGAACCTATGCAGCCAGCATCCTGTACATCGTCTCCAACGCGGTCCTGAACTTCCTGTTCGTGGTAAGGCTGAAAGCGGGCATCTTCGGCCTGGCCCTGGCCTCCTCCCTGGGAGGATGGATCTTTCTTGCGTTCAACGCCTCGGCCTTCCTCTCCCGCAATTCCAGGCTCAGGATAAGGGCCGGAAGCATCCGGGGAGATGTCAGCGGGGACATTTTCCGCATCGGCCTTCCGGGAGCCGCCAGCAACGTGTATCAGACTGCCAGGGGCCTCATAGTCAACCGCCTCATAGAGGCCTTCGTGGGCAGCATGGGAATCTCGGCCTTCGCAGCCTCCGACACGGTAATGAGGGTCTTCTGGGCCATACCGGGGGGCATGCTCGCGGTGTCCCGCCTGATGATGAGCGTCAGCGCCGGAGAAGAGGACCGGCAGACCCTGACGGACGTGATGCGGGTGATGTTCAGGCGCTACCTGCCACTGATGTGCGCGGTCTCGGCGGGGATCATCCTCTGCGCGGAGCCATTTTCGTCGATATTCTACCGTGATCCCTCCTCGGCGGTCCACATCATGACCGTGTGGGGGTTCAGGATACTGCCCCTGTGCATGCCCCTTTCCGTCATCTACATGCATTTTTCCTGCTTCTACCAGCTGACGGACAGGAGCTTCCTGGTGCACCTTCTGGCCCTGCTGGACGGAGTCGTCTCAGTTGTCGTTTTTTCCGCGGTACTCATCCCTTCGATGGGAATGAACAGCGTTTACGTATCAAATGTCCTCAACGGCGTGGTGACCACGATAGTGATAGCGGCCTTCGCATGGATCAGAGCCGGTCATATCCCGAAAAACATGGAGGAACTGATGGTCATACCCCGGGAACTGGGTGCCCCGGAGGATATGAGGCTGGATCTGTCCGTGGACAGCATGGAGGAAGTGCTCACCATCGCGGAGACGCTGCAGGCGTTCTGTCTCTCCAAAGGCATAGATGAGAAAAGGTCGTATATCGCTGCCCTGTGCACGGAGGAGATGGCGGGAAACATCGTATCCCACGGCTTCACCAAGGACGGAAGGCGCCACAGCATAGACGTAAGGGCAGTCGTGAAGGACGAAGAAGTGATCCTGCGCATCAGGGACGACTGCGTGCCCTTCGACCCATATGAAAGAAGCCGTCTCACTGAGGGAGACGACATTCTGAAAAATATAGGGATCCGCATGGTGTTCGCCTGTGCCAGGGACGTGCAGTACAAGAACATCCTCGGTCTTAACGCTCTGACGATCAGGATATGAAAGCGCTCTGACGCATCAGCAAAAAACTATCCGCCCCTGCCGCGGGGCGGATAGTTTTGTCCGGTCGGTCCGGTATCAACTCTACAGATACTCCCTCATCACCACGTTCGCGAAATCGAAGCCCTTCTGGGTAAGGGCCACGAAGGGACCGTTGCGGTACAGGAGTCCGTCTCCGATAAAGCTTTCCGTGATGTCGGAATACTTCTCGTCGAAATTTTCCCCGAAACGCCTTTCGAAATCTTCGGTGTTTATCCCGGTGGTCTTTCTCAGAGCCAGCATCAGATAGTCCCCGATAAGCTCCTCTCTGGTCTCCTCCATCACCACCTGGTCGTGGGAATGATCGTAGATGTTCTTAATGTAATCGTCCACCGAAGCGGTGTTGACGAAGCGCGTGTCTCCGAAAAAGCTGTGGGCTGCGACCCCCAGTCCCAGATAGTCCTGGAAGTCCCAGCAGTACAGATTGTGCCTGCATTCGTACCCCATCCTGGCGAAGTTCGAAATCTCATAACGATAGAATCCCTTCGAGAACAGCTTCTCGTTGGCCAGCTGATACATCTGCCGGTCCAGCCCGTCGTCCTCGCGGTAGATGCCGTCCTTGTACAGCTGGTTGATGGGAGTATCCTCCTCCAGCGTCAGGGAGTAGCACGAGATATGCTTCGCGCCGGATGAAGCGGCGAAGTCCAGGGCCCGGGAAAAATCGTCCGGGGTCTGTCCCGGCAGGGAAAACATCAGGTCCAGGTTGAAATTGTCAAAGCCGGCGGCGATGATGTCCTCCACCGCCCTTTCGGTATCGGCGTGGGTATGCAGCCGCCCTATCCTTTTAAGCAGCTCGTCGGAGACCGACTGCACGCCCATGCTTATGCGGTTGATGCCGCTTCTGCGGTAGGCCTGCGCCTTTTTGCGGCTCAGGGAATTGGGGTTCGATTCGATGGATATCTCGCAGTCCTTCTCCAGGGTGAAATTATCTGTCAGGCACTGCATCAGCTTTTCGATATACGACTCGTCTACACAGCTGGGGGTGCCTCCGCCTATGTAAACGCTGCTGATGGGATCCGAGGTCGAATAGAACCGCGCTTCGTACATCAGGGCATCGAAATATGCCTCTACCCTGTCCTCCATCCCCGTTCC
>JAGACT010000234.1 GCA_017613995.1 Eubacteriaceae bacterium | reverse complement strand
GACGGCCTGGGCGCTCATACGCTCCATGCTTCCGAAATACAGGAGATACACCAGACCGGTGTGGATCACGCCCACGATAAGTATCAGCACGATGGTTCCGGGACTAAGCTGTATCCCGGCGATATCCTCCGTAAGCAGTATATACGGCACCAGCACCAGCGCTGCGGAAGCCAGCTGAACTATAGTCTTCTCGAAGGGGTCCACTCCCGTAACCTTCTTATTCCCGATGATGGCAGCCGTATAGAGGACTGCCGCAGCCAGGCCGAAGAGCACTCCCTTGAAGCTGTCCGTCTGGAGCGCTCCGCCCTTCAGTATGCCTGAGACCAGCACCATTCCCACAAGGGCAGTGAGCGCAAAAAACATCTTTCTGCCCGTGAGCTTCTCCCTGAAGAACAGCGGAGAGACCAGTATCAGTATGGTGGGCTGCAGATAGTAGCAAAGCGTCGCCACCGCAACCGTGGTGAACCTGAAAGCCTCGAAGAGGAATATCCAGTTCACTCCGATCACCGCACCGTTTATGATCAGCCGGATCATCTTGCCATGGTCCATGCCGCAGCGGATCTTTTGCCCTCTGAACTTCACGAAGGCCGCGAGGGACAATGCTCCCAGTGTGCCTCTGGTGAAGGCCAGGAACACGGATGAGACCGGAATGTATCTCCGGAATACCCCTATGGTCCCCACTATGACCATGGACAGGATGAACTGCATGTATGTACTTTTGTCGGTACGGTTATTCATCTGAATCACTTGTTCCGGACAGGGAAATCTTCTCTATCCTGCGACTCACCTTGGTGAAATCTATCGAGCACTTCCCGTCGGATATCGCCACCGGCACCACGTCGTCGAAGGTGTAATTATATGCCCACAGGTCCGACCCGAAATCGTAGACCAGGACCTTACGGTTTGCAGGATCGACAAGCCAGTATTCTCTGCATCCTGCTCCGCAGTATTTGTTCAGTTTGACGATATTATCCTTCTTCCTGGTGGAGGGTGAGATCACTTCCAGCACGAATTCCGGTGCACCGTATACGACCTGGTTGCGTATCATGCCCGTGTCACAGATGATCAAAACATCAGGCTGAACCATGGTCTTGTCATCCTTATCCAGCTGAACGTCTACCGGTGCTATCATGGGAATGCATTCCATCCCATGCTCCTCAGCGCAGTTCGACAGCTGGCGGTATATTTCTCCGGCTATGAGCTGATGCACCAGCGTCGGTGCACCCATGTCATATATCTCGCCGTCGATCAGCTCCACCCGCCTGTCATCCGGGATCGCATAGTAATCGTCGATCGTGTACTTGCCCACATCAGGTTCAAGTTTGTAAAGATCACGGGCAGCCTCAGCTTCTCTGACATATGCCGTGCCGCTCTCCCTATACTCGGCCATCGGATCGATTGCCCTCAGAAGGGCTAAATATGTCTCCAACCTGGGCTTACTCGTGGTATTGCCGAAGACTTTCTCCACAGTGCTCAGGGGGACGCCTGATATTATGGATACTTTCTGGTTCGTGTAGCCCAGTTCCTTCTTCTTCTCTTTGAGTCTCACCAAATCCATCTCATAACCTCCTTATCCTCTGTTCTTCCATTATACCACCCTCACATCCATTCGCCAATCAAAAAATCCATTTCACATCCATTTAGACTAAATGGATGCAAAATGGATCTGTCACGCTAATCACCAGGTCCTGCTCACCCTCTCGTACAGTTCCTCCAGTTCGTGGATGATCCTGTCCTGGGCGTAATTGTCGTTGGCGTACCTCATTATATCCCTGCACCAGGCGTCGCCTTCCGCATCGATGCGCCTAAGCACCGACATGATGGCGTCAGCCAGCGCTGCAGCATCCTCCGGGGGCACAAGCGCTCCGACATCACCGTTCACGAAGTCGGGCAGGCCGCCGACCTCCGACGCCACCACCGGCAGGCCGCAGGCCATGGCCTCCAAAGCTACGAGCCCGAAGGCCTCTTTTCTGGAGGGCACCACATCCATATCGGACACCGAGTATATCCTTCTAAGTGAACCCTGATTCACGTTGCCCAGGAATCTGACGGATTTAACGCCCAGTTCGTCAGCCTGTTTCCTGAGAGCAACCATCTCCTCACCGTCCCCCACTATCAGGGTCAGCGTCCGGGGCTCCTTCGCTTCGTACAGTTTGACCGCCTCGAGCAGCACGTCCACGCCCTTGGCGTTCGTCAGCTTCCCTGCGAAGGTCACTATCTTCCGTCCCTCGTATTCCTCCGGGCTCACTCCGTAGGCGCCAAGCACCGCGTCACGCTCCAAGTCTTCCTTAAAGAAAACCTTCGGATCATAGCCGTTTCGCATCATGAGGATCTTGTCTGCTGCATCCGGGAAGCGCTCCTCGAGAAGCGCACAGTTGTCCTTAGATATGCTGATCACCGCCTCAGCCGCCTCCACGGCGTCCTCCGCATAGTGCCTGAGCTCCGGCCACCTGTCATAGCCCATGAGGTCAGTTCCATGTGCTGTGAGCACCAGCGGAACGCCAAGTCCTATGGCAAGAGACGGCAGGATCCACACGTGCTGGCCATGTATAACGTCCGGCCGTGAGCCCTCTATCTCATCGGCTATTACCGATCTGAAAGCCCTTAAGTATGCCTCCATCTCCTCCCCCGTCATATCCCCGAAACT
>JAGACT010000233.1 GCA_017613995.1 Eubacteriaceae bacterium | reverse complement strand
TGACTGTGAGTATCTGTACGGCACTGTGTTGTCCGTGACGGTGCGGGATGTCCTTAGAGCGTCACAGGAATACCACAGGAGAAAAAGTGATCCCGGTCAAACGGGACAGCGGGCAAGTGTCTGCCCTGTGTCCGCGTAAGCTGCACGAAGCCGCCGCCTCTAAGCTTTAAGCGTAGGCGGGGGTAGTTCACGGCTGTTACTGACTCTGCCGCACCGAGAGAGCCTCCAGGAGCTTTGTGAGGAACTCCCAGAAGGGACCGATGCTGGTAAGATCCAGCCATTCGTCCGGGGTATGGGCCCCTCTGGAGTAGGGCGCGGTGCCTATTATCTCCATATCCGGGATGGCGCGGGCCACGATGGATACCTCCACGGCCCCGTGGCAGCTGTCTTCAGTCATCTCCTGTCCGAACAGCTCCCTGTATACCTTTTTCGCCGTCTCCCTGAGAACAGAATTCTTCGATTCCGGCCATGCGGGAGCGCCTTCTACGATCTCCATATCCATGCCGCACAGACGCGTTACGCTCCTTAAGCGGACCTCCACGTTTTCCCTGAACAGGTCGTCGTTTACCCTGTAGGACATGTAGCCGTAAAAGCTTCCCCCGGACAGTTCCGCGATGGACAGTGTGGAACTGGACGTGATCCAGTTCAGGTGGTTCTCGTTTCTTCTGAAGATCCCGTTGGGAACGCACAGAAGAAAGTCCGAGAGCATGACGCTGTCCTGTCGGTTGATGCAGCTGTCCGCAAAAGCGGGGCTAACGGTCAGGCTCATGTCCGGATCGTCCACCAGTTCATGGGAAAGGATCAGCTCGAAGAGTTCTTTTACCTCCCCCAGCACGTGGGAATCCTCCGCGGGAATACACACGGTGAAGGAGCCGTAGGAAGGTATTCCGGCTGAGACCTTCGGGGAGCAGATGCCGCACAGCATGGCCGAAGAGGATCTCTCCAGGACCTCCGATAGCATGCGGGAAATGATGACTATGGCGTCTCCCCTGTTCTTTCCTATCTCGAGGCCGCTGTGGCCTCCCCTGAGGCCCGATATCGATACCGTGAAGCTCAGATACCTCTCGGGGATCTTTGCGGTTTCGTACTGCTTTCTGAAGTGCATCTTGGAGGTGCCGGCGCTGGATATCTCCAGAAGCCCCGGGTCCCCCATGTCCATGTTGAGCATCATCCTTGAGCGCAGACGGGATGTATCGAATTCCCTCATGCCGATAAGGCCCGATTCCTCCTGCACCGTAAAGAGCAGCTCGAGAGGAGGATGGGTGAGTTCCGGAGAGCGCATTACGGCCATCATGTTGCACAGGCCCACTGCGTTGTCGGCTCCCAGGGTGGTGCCGTTGGCTCTGAGGACGTCTCCTTCCAGGATCAGTTCCACGGGCATGGTATCCATGTCCAGCTCCACCCAGTCCTTCTTTGCCAGAACCATGTCCATATGGCCCTGGATACATACCGAAGGAGCGCTTTCGCACCCCTTCGACGCAGGTATTCTGATCAGTATGTTTCCTGTTTCATCCCTTTCATGGCTGTAGCCGTATTCATCTGCTATCGAGATGATATGTTCCCCCATGGCCTTTTCGTTTCCGCTGCCGTGGGGTATGGCGCATATGTCCTCGAACTGCCTGAATACTATCGAAGGCTCCCTGCCTTCCAGGATGTAACTGTCTTTCATGTCGCTCTCCTACTACCTGCTGATGGCCTCCAGGGGATCCGTAAACTCCATGGAATGCTTCTGGGCCGTCTCGAGAAGGGTCAGCATGCCTTTGTAGGTCGTGAGGCCTCTTCTGAGATGTCTGTCGTCCTTCATTGCCTGTACCACTCCCTTGTTTGCCATGCTCAGTGCATGGGGCAGCGTGGCAGCTGAAAGGGTCTGGGACGCCGTGCAGGAGAAGGCCGAGGGTATGTTGTCCACGCAGTAGTGCAGGATGCCCTCCTCGTAGTAAACGGGATCGTCGTGGGAAGTGCTGCGGCAGGTCTCTATGGCTCCCTCGTCGTCGCAGGCCACGTCGATTATCATCGCGCCCTTCTTCATGAGGCAAAGGTCGGTGCGGTTCACCAGATGATCCTTTCTGGTCTTTGGCCAGAGGATGCAGTTGATGAGAACGTCGGTGCGCCTGAGGCACTCAAGAAGGTTCTCCCTGTTGGAATACAGGAACTCCACGTTGGGAGGAAGCTTTCTTGCGGCTTCGTTCATGGCCTTGTAGTCGATGTCCAGGATCGTCACCTTGTTGCCGAAGGCGGCCGCCAGCTCGGCGGCTCCAAGCCCCGAATTTCCGCATCCTATGATGGTGATGTCCGGTGTGGGCACGCCGGGTATCCTGGCAAGAAGTATGCCCTTGCCTCCGTGGACGGCCTGGGAGAAGTTCAGGGCGGCCAGGAAGCCTCCCTTCCCCGCCAGCACGCTCATGGGAGCCAGGGCCGGGAACCTGCCCTCATCGTCGTCTATGTCTTCGTAGCAGACGCCGGTCACGTTCTTTTCTAGAAGGACCTTCGTCATCTCGGGATGGGCGTTGGAATGAAGGTATGTGAAGACTATCATTCCCTCGTGCAGAAGCTCGTATTCCGCGGGCTCGATCTCCTTGACCTTGTAGAGCATGTCGCAGAGGCGGTATACGTCCCCATGGCTCTTCATCTCGGCTCCGGCGGCGATATATTCCTCGTCGGCAAAGCCGCTTCCGATGCCGCAGTCATGCTCGAAGTAGACCTTATGGCCGTATCCCGTAAGGGCGGCCACGGCGGCGGGGGTAGCCGCCACCCTGTATTCGTTCTTTTTTATCTCTTTCGGAAGTCCGATGATCACTGTGCTTTCTCCTCCTTGTCGGTGATTCTGAAACATGCGGCGAAGTGGCCGGGGGCCACCTCCGTCATTTCCGGCGTTGCCAGACGGCACTTTTCGGTGCAGTATTCGCATCTGGGGGCGAACCTGCAGCCCGGACCCGGATCGATGGGATTGGAGACCTCGCCCCTGATTACGTGCATCTCCTTTTCACGGCTCCGCTTCAGGTTGGGCTCCGGTATGGCGGACAGCAGGGCCTGGGTGTAGGGATGCACGGGGTTTGCGAAAAGCTCGTCGCTGGGAGCTTTCTCCACCTGTTTTCCCAGGTACATGACCATGATGTCGTCGGAGATGTGCTTGACCACCGACAGATCGTGAGTCACGAACATGTAGGCCAGTCCCAGCTCGTCCTGCAGGTCCATCAAAAGGTTAAGTATCTGGGCCTGTATGGACACGTCCAGGGCGGACACGGGCTCGTCGCATACGATGAACTTCGGATCCAGGGACAGGGCTCTGGCGATGCCTATCCTCTGGCGCCTTCCTCCGTCCAGCTCGTGGGGATAGGAGTTGGCGTAGCGCTGGGCCAGTCCCACCAGGTCCATGAGCTCGCTGGCTCTCTGGTATGCCTCGTTCTTTGTGCGGTAGACCCTGTGGATTATCATGTATTCTGCTATGACCTCGATGACGGACATACGTGGGTCTATGCTGGAATAGGGGTCCTGGAAGATTATCTGCATGTCCCGTCTCAGAGGATGCATCTGGGAGTCGGAGTATCCGCTGATATCCTTCCCATCGTATATTATCTTACCTTGCGTGGGCTGTATGAGCTTCAGGATGGTCCTTCCCAGAGTGGATTTGCCGCATCCGGACTCTCCCACCACTCCCAGGGTCTTTCCGGGAAGGATGGAAAGGTCGATGCCGTCCACGGCGTGCAGGTAGGAGTTCTTGCCCACCTTGAAGTATTTCTTTAATCCCTCAGTGCTCACGAGGGGCTCACTGACGTTTTGTTCACTCATCCGCTTCCTCCTTCGTGAATCTGTGGCACAGTATCCTGTGTTCTCCTTCAATATATACACCAGGATGTTTTTTAGTGCATATCTCTTCGGCGTAGGGACATCTCTCCGCGAAGAAGCATCCCTCAGGCAGGTTCGTGGGATCAGGCATCAGGCCCGGTATGGGCTTCAGACGCTCGGAACGGCTGGACAGATCCGGTATGGAATCGAAAAGCCCCCTGGTATAGGGATGGTGCTTTTCACCTTCGAAGATGTCTTCCACCGTTCCGGACTCCACGATCTCTCCGGCGTACATGACCGCCACGTCGTCGCAGGTCTGGGCCACTATGCCCAGGTCGTGGGTTATCATCAGCATCGAGGTGCCCAGGCGGTCGCGAAGGTCCTTGATCATTGCCAGCACCTGGGCCTGGATCGTCACGTCCAGAGCCGTGGTGGGCTCGTCGGCTATGAGAAGCTCCGGTTCGCAGGACAGGGCCATGGCTATGACAACCCTCTGCTTCATTCCTCCGGAGAACTGATGGGGGAACTCCACCTTTCTCGAGGGCATGATGCCCACCAGGGAAAGCATTTCCTCCACCTTTTTGTCCACGTCCTCCTCCGTCAGATCGGGGTTGTGCAGCCTAATGGCCTCCCCTATCTGCTCTCCCACGGTATAAACCGGGTTGAGGGCGCTCATGGGATCCTGGAACACCATGGAGATGAGGTTTCCCCTGGCGGCCTGCATGAGGTTCTCGTCCAGCTCCAGCAGGTCCTTGCCGTTGAAGACTATCTCTCCCTTAATGATCCTGCCCGTGGCCGCGGGAAGCAGCCTCAGTATCGACAGGGCCGTGGTGGTCTTTCCGGCTCCCGTCTCCCCCACCAGGCCGAAGGTGCGGCCCCGCCTGATGGTAAGATCGATGCCGTTGACGGCTCTGACCGTCTCGATGTCGCTTTGGTACTCCACCCACAGGTCCCTGACGTCGATCACTGTATCGGTGGATGCGGGATCGAAGAGCTCCTCCAGCACCGGGGACATGTTCTGGGTTACCTGTTTTTTCTTTTTAAACATCACTTTCACCCCCTATCAGCTCCTGAGGTGCGGATCCAGGGCATCCCTGAGACCGTCACCCAGAAGGTTAATGGCAGAGGCCGTAAGCACAATTGCCAGGGCCGGGAAGATCAGCATGTGGGGAGCTGTCCTCATGAACTCCCTGGCTTCGGAGAGCATGGCTCCCCACTCGGGCGCTGGGGGCTTCATGCCGAGGCCGAGAAAGCTGAGGGTCGACTCGTAGATGATGATCTTCGCCACGTTCAGAGTGGTGTTGACTATGATGACTCCGATGGAGTTCGGTATTATGTGCTTCATGATCATCCTCATGCTGCTGCTGCCGCCTGCCCTGGCCGCCTCTATGTATTCGGCGTCGGAAAGGGTAAGCACCTGGCTGCGCACGAGCCTTACGTAGTTGGTGAAGTACGTGAGGGTCAGGGCGATCAGAAGGTTCGTGAAGCTGGCGCCCAGGGCGTAAACCACAGCCATGGTGAAGAGGATGTCGGGCACCGACATGAAGATGTCCAGGGCCCTCATTATCACCGAATCTATCCATCCCCCGAAGAAGCCGGCGAAGGCTCCCAGGAGGGATCCGAACACGCAGGACGTGACGGTGGCCAGAAGGGCTATGCCCAGGGACGTGCGGCCTCCGTGGATGATCCTGGCCAGGATATCACGGCCGTATCCGTCGCATCCGAAGGGATGCGACAGGCTGGGCTTTGCCAGCATGAAGTCGTAGTCCTGATGGGTGGCTTCCGAGTAAGGAATGAGTATGGGTCCGATCAGTACCGCCAGAAGGATGATTATGAGCATCACCATGCCGATGACGGCGCCCTTGGTCTTCTTGAAGCGCCTCCAGATCTCCTTTGCCTGGCTCGGTTTTTTGTATACGGTCTTTGC
>JAGACT010000232.1 GCA_017613995.1 Eubacteriaceae bacterium | reverse complement strand
TGAATAGGCCTTCATGGTCTTCTTCAGAAGTTCAGCTTGACAACCGTCAGGGATTATGCGGAGTCTCATGGTCACAGTCTGCTGCATTAACTATATTCCTGTTCTATATACTAGAACAATTATACTATATTCCATAAAGGAAGTCAATATGGAAAACAAAAAAGAACGCCGCATTTACGGGCATTCCTCTCCCGCTTACTGCGTTGAAGCGGGAGTCTCCTGCCCTGCGGCTCCGATGAATCTCCCTCCTGTAAGTTATAGTTAGCCACGACTAACTTAAGGCCATTATAGTAAGCCTGCGCTAACTTGTCAATAGCTTCATCCATTTTTTCTCCGTTTCTCATTTGGAACGGTTTCGGTACGGTACTGCTGCGGACCTGAAACGAATAATCCTGTTCCGGATGGGATACTTCTGGTATAATTGAAATACGGACAGGCAGAACCGTCCGGAGGAGGAAAGCATATGGGACGTGAAATACTGGATGGGATGAGACAGGAGCTGATCGGTTGCTGCGGTGTGTACTGCCTCGGCTGCACCGATCTTAAAAGCGGAAAATGCCCCGGCTGCAGGCAGACGGACTGGGAGAAGGAGGACATATGCCATCCCGTGGAGTGCAGCAGAAAGCACGCGGTATCCTTCTGCGGAGAATGCAGCGTCTTTCCATGCGATGACTTGAAGGACTTCTACCGCGAATCGGAAAGCCATGAGAGAGCCATGGCTCTTATGTCGGCCCTCCGCTGCCCGTCGGACAGTTCCGCGAACTCGTCCGTCATCAGGGACTGCGAAAAGGAAGAAAAGACGGTGGAGGAGATCCGCTCCGCAGCCCTTAAAAAGGCAAGAGCGATTCTGCCGGAAGCCGAATACGCCGTGGACCGGCGCACCATCGACGACTACTGTATAAAGGTGTGGGAATACCCCGGAGCATGGTACAGCCGGGGATTTGCCCTTCCCGAAGGTTTTCACAGCACAGATGAACTGGTGGATGATATAGCATCAGAGACCGTCAGATATTTCGGAACACAGCGCTCCCCGAAACAGCGCGATGGATCGGAGGAAAAATGACACTGGCAGATTACGTGAACGAAAAACCCACGATAGTTACGGAGAGGCTCCGCCTGCGTCCCATGAATCCGGAGGACATACCTTCCCTTATGGAGTGGATGCCGGACAAGTCCGTATACACATACTGGGGAAAGGGCCCCTCAAAGGCTGAAAAGGATCCGTCCCTGATGTTCGAGAAGCCGGAAAGGCCCGCAAAGAGTTTCCACCTGGGCATAGAAGAGACTTCCTCGGGAAAGGTGATCGGGGACATTTGGGTGTATCTGATAGAAAACGACCGTATGGCATCCGTTGCCGTCAGGCTCGCTCCCTCATGCCAGGGCAGGGGATACGGCACCGAAGCCCTGGGAGCAATGACGGGGTTCTGTTTTGAGCATACCGAGCTCAAACGCCTCGCGGCCGAAGTCGACGTCAGAAACATTCCATCAGTCAGGATGCTGGAAAAGTGCGGCTATACCAGAGAAGGGCTTGTCCGCCAGGGAAAGATGGTCAGTACCTGGTGCGACTATTATATTTACGGTATCCTGTCCTCAGATCCGCTCCCCGGCACAGAGGTTCGGGACGGATCCGAGGGTGCGGCAGAAGGCCGGATATAGGGAGGAAAAGCTATGGATATAGAAAAGATACTGTCTGAGATGAGCCTCGAAGAGAAGGCGGCCCTGGTTTCGGGAACGGATTTCATGTATACAAACCCGATACCCCGTCTGGGGATAGCGTCCCTTTCAATGGCGGACGGCCCCCACGGCCTGAGAAAACAGACGGACAGTGTGGCCGGCGCGGTCAGCAACGCCCTTCCCGCCACATCATTCCCCACGGCGGCCTGTACGGCCTGCGGGTGGGATCCCGACAATCTCAGGAAAATGGGGGAGGCCATAGCGGAGGAATGCCGCTTCTACGGGGTCCATACCCTGCTGGGGCCGGGGGTGAACATCAAGAGGAATCCCCTGTGCGGACGGAACTTCGAATACTTCAGCGAGGATCCCCTTCTGGCGGGAGTGATGGGCGCGGCCATGACGGAGGGAGTGCAGTCCAGGGGAGTGGGGGTCTGTGTAAAGCACTTTGCCCTGAACAACAGCGAGAACTACCGCTTCATGGGCGATTCGGCCGCATCCGAGAACACTATGCGCAGGATCTACTTGAAGCCCTTCGAATACATAGTCAGACACGCCGACCCCGCCGCGGTGATGTGCGCCTACAATAAGATAAACGGGGTCTACTGCTCCGAAAACAGCTGGCTCCTGAGCGATGTTCTCAGAGACGAGTGGGGCTTCGACGGGGTCGTGATGAGCGACTGGGGAGCGGTCAGGGACCGCGTCATGAGCGTCCGGGCCGGGATGGATCTGGAAATGCCGGGGGATACGGCAGTATGCCGGCGCAGGATCCTGGACGCCGCATCGGACGGAAGCCTTCCCATGGATGAACTGGACCGCTGCTGCCGCAGGATCCTTCAATGGATCGACGGATACGTGCTTCCCCGGGATGAATCCCCCGTGGACTGGGATGCCCATCATGCGCTTGCAGCAGAGATAGCTTCGGACTGTGCCGTGCTGATGAAAAACGACGGGGTTCTGCCCCTTGACGGCAGCGAGAAACTCTGTATCGCCGGGGAGCTCTTCTCCTCTATGCGCTACCAGGGTTCCGGCAGTTCGATGATAAATCCCACCCGGGTCACCTCCCCGAAGGATGTCTTCGACGAGAAAGGCATAGTATCCGTTTCGGCGGAGGAGAGCGACGTGGTGCTCGTCTTCGCCGGCCTCACGGACGAATACGAATCCGAGGGCTGCGACCGGGAGCATATGAGGCTTCCGGAAGATCAGCTGAAAATGATAGATGAACTGTGCGGCTGCGGCAAAAGGATCGTGGTGGTCCTCTTCGGAGGTTCTCCGGTGGAGCTGCCCTTCGCCGACAGGGTGAACGCCATCCTGAACATGTATCTTCCCGGGCAGAACGGAGGCACCGCCGTATACGAGCTGCTCTTCGGGATCAGAAATCCCTCGGGCAGGCTGGCGGAGACCTGGCCGGTGAGATATGAAGACGTGCCGGGTTCGGAAAGCTTCGGAAAAAGTGAAACTGAAGTATATTCGGAGGGCACTGAAGTGGGCTACCGTTACTATCAGAAGCACGGCATACCGGTGCGCTTCCCCTTCGGTCACGGCCTCAGTTACACTTCCTTCAGTTCAGGCGAATGGGAGAGGCAGGGCAATGTGTTTACCAGGAGTATAACCAACACCGGGGAGCGCTCCGGCTCGGAGGTCGCGATGCTCTTCCTGGACGGGGAGCTCCGAGGTTTCGAAAAGGTATATCTGGAGCCCGGTGAGACGAAGACCGTTTCCGTAACCGTGGAGGATGAACCGGAACTATCCTGCAGCGACGTGCTTACGGTCCCTTCGCCCTTACCGAAGTACCCTCTTACGACGGAATCCCGTTTCACCGACTTCAACGGGACCTTCATGGGCAGGATCATTTTCAACGCGGTGATGCTGAAAGCGAAGATCCAGCTCAAAAAAGCGGAGAAGCTGCCTCCCGGGCCCGAGCGGGACAACGGGATCAAGGGCGCTGTCTTTCTGAGAAGGGTCATGGAGAGCAATTCCCTCAGGTCCATGAGCATGTGCGCGGGCAGCACTCTTCCCTATAATTACGC
>JAGACT010000231.1 GCA_017613995.1 Eubacteriaceae bacterium | reverse complement strand
TACGCCCCTTGGGAATTTCACCCTAGCCACGGAACATGCCCGTCGTACACAAAAGGAGGCTCTGCACTGCAGAGCCTTCTTCTTACTTGTCTCGCTTGTATATACTTTTACTTTATCGCGGGGGTGCTGTCCTTCTGAATGACGTCATGGGCGCCGCCCTCAACGATGGACGTGGCGGATACCAGAGTCAGCTTCGCCTTCTTCTGCAGCTCGGGGATCGTCAGAGCCCCGCAGTTGCACATGGTGGAGCGCACCTTTGAAAGGGAAATGGCCACGTTGTCCTTGAGGCTGCCGGCGTAGGGCACGTATGAGTCCACGCCTTCCTCGAAGGAGAGCTTGGAATCTCCGCCCAGATCGTATCTCTGCCAGTTGCGGGCCCTCGCGCTGCCCTCTCCCTAGTATTCCTTGTAGTAGGTCCCGTTGATGCTGACCTTGTTGGAGGGAGATTCGTCGAAGCGGGCAAAGTATCTTCCCAGCATGACGAAGTCCGCTCCCATGGCCAGGGCCAGGGTGATGTGATGGTCGTATACGATGCCTCCGTCGGAACACACCGGGACGTAGACGCCCGTCTCCTCGAAGTAACGGTCCCTCTCCGCGCAGACGTCGATAAGGGCCGTGGCCTGTCCGCGTCCGATGCCCTTCGTTTCCCTGGTGATGCAGATGCTGCCGCCGCCGATGCCGACCTTGACGAAATCAGCTCCGCACTCCGCCAGGAAGCGGAATCCGTCGGCATCCACCACATTGCCGGCGCCGATCTTGACGCTGTCTCCGTAGTGCTCCCTGACCCAGGCGATCGTGAACTTCTGCCAGTCAGTGAATCCCTCGGAGGAATCGATGCAGAGCACGTCGGCGCCAGCCTCCAGCAGGGCCGGGATCCTCTCCTCGTAGTCCCTGGTATTGATGCCGGCTCCAACTATGTACCTCTTGTCGGCGTCCAGCAGTTCGTTGGGGTTCTGTTTGTGGGAATCATAGTCCTTCCTGAACACCATGTAGCACAGATTGCCCTCCTCTGAAATGATCGGGAGGGAATTCAGCTTGTGATCCCAGATGATGTCGTTGGCTTCCTTGAGGGAAGTACCCTCCTTTGCCCAGATCAGCTTGTCGAAGGGAGTCATAAATGTCTTCACCTTCTCTCCCGGATCCATCCTGCTGACCCTGTAGTCCCTTGAGGTCACGATCCCCAGCAGCCTGCCGGTTCCGGTGCCGTCTTCTGTCACCGCTATCGTGGAATGCCCTGTTCTGGCTGTCAGAGCTATGACGTCCGCCAGGGTGGATTCCGGGGTCACGTTGGAATCGCTCACCACGAAGCCCGCCTTGTAGGACTTTGCCCTGCTGACCATGGCGGCCTCATCCTCTATCGACTGGGAGCCGTAGATGAACGATACGCCTCCTTCGGTGGCCAGCGCCACCGCCAGACGGTCCCCGGAAACGGCCTGCATGATGGCAGACACCATGGGTATGTTCATCATTATCGGGCACTGCTCTCCTTTTTTGTACTTCACCAGGGGCGTACGCAGGGAAACGTTGGCCGGTACGCATTCGCTGGATGAGTAGCCGGGGATCAGAAGATACTCGTTAAAGGTATGGGATGGTTCATTGATAAAGGTTGCCATTTTCTCCTCCGAAAGATATTTCGTCTATATTAGCACAGCAGTAACGTTTCTGTGCAGGAAAAGTGAATAATTTATCTGTCTTCGCGGAAATACGGGAGGCCCAGCGCCTCCGGGGGCTGATTCTCCTTCCTGCGGGCGAAGCTGGTGAATACCAGCACGATAAGCGTCATCACGTAGGGCAGCATCTTGATGATGGCCTTGAAGTTGAAGCTGACTCCCGTAATGTAGCTGGACACCACGTAGAACGCTCCGAAAACGATGGAGCCGATGATGCCGATGTTGGGTTTCCACAGGGTGAAGATGACCAGGGCTATGGCCAGCCATCCTATGGCGTCAATGGTATACTCCCAGCCTCCGTTGAGGTTGTCCATGATGTAGCACAGGCCTCCGATGCCCGCGATGCCGCTGCCGACCACGGTGGCGACATATCTGTATCGGGTCACGCTGATGCCCGCGGCATCGGCGGTGGCGGGATTCTCTCCAACCGCCCTGAGGTTGAGTCCGATCCTGGTGCGGGTGAGCATCCAGGATGCCGTCAGGGCTATGATTATGGCCAGATATACCAGCGGCCCGTAGGACAGCACCAGACGCCCGAATACGCCCAGCCTGTCGGCGATGGGCAGACCCTTCGTGAAGATCTTGCTGGCCTGGGCATAGGAAGAACCCGAGACCTGGGCGATCATGTAGTTCGACAGACCCGTACCGAGGGTCGTCAGAGCCAGGCCCGTGACGTTCTGGTTTGCCCTGAGGCTGACGGTCAGGAAACTGTAGATGAGCCCCATAAGGCCCCCTCCGGCAAATGACGCCAGGATGGGAAGGGCCACGGCCACAAAACCGCTGACATGGTCTATGCCTCCGCAGGAGGTCACGTAAAAGGATTCGGTTATGCATCCGCAGGCGGCGCCCACGCACATGATCCCCGGGATCCCCAGGTTCAGGTGGCCGCTCTTTTCGGTTATGGTCTCACCGGTGGAGCCCAGAAGGAAGGACATGCCCACTCTGACCGCGCTTACGAGAAATGATACGAGCCTCATTTGGCGCCTCCTTTGTCCGAGGATGCGTGCCGGGGCACGACCCTGTAGTTTATGAAGAATTCACATCCGATGATAAAGAACAATATGATGGCCGTGACTATATCGGAGATGGAATCGTTGATCTTGAATACGGTGGATACCTGGACGGCTCCCCTGGAAAGGAACGACAGCAGGAATGCCGTCATCACCATGTAGAGGGGATTGAATTTCCCGAGCCAGGATACCATGATTGCCGTAAAGCCCTGTCCGCCTATCGCCGTGGTGGTTATGGAGTAGTTGGTGCCTCCCACCACCAGCAGTCCGGTAAGTCCGCAGAGGGCTCCGGACAGCAGCATCGTCCGTATAATGACGGTGGGGACATTGATGCCGATGTACTTGGCTGTGTTCTCGCTCTCGCCCACGACCGTTATCTCGTATCCGTGCTTGGATCTGAAGAGATACACATGCATCAGGACGGTGATGATGATTACGATGATTATGTTCAGGATCCAGGCGTTGCCCAGGGTGGGAAGTCCGTAATCCGTCATGGGGGGAAGGGTCCCCGACCCGCTCTTGACCCATGTGTTTATGAAAAATGACACCAGCTGCGTCGCCACGTAGTTCATCATGAGGGTGAACAGGGTCTCGTTGGTGCTCCACCTGGCCTTGCACAGGGCGGGCAGCAGCGCCCAGAGCATGCCCGCCGCTATGGCGGAAACGCTCATCAGGATCCACAGCACCGGATTGGGCACCTTTCCTCCCAGGTAGAACATCACGGACGCGCAGGCCAGACCGCCCACAAGGGCCTGTCCCTCGGCGCCGATGTTCCAGAAGCGCATGCGGAACGCGGGAGTGACCGCCACGGAGATGCACAGCAGTATCGCCGTCTTATAGGCAAGAAGCCAGATCCTCCTTTTGGTACCGAAGGCGCCGTCTATCATGGCCGAATAGAACTGAAGGGGGCTTTTGCCCGTCAGCAGGAAGAATACCAGGGCGCACACCAGCAGGGCAAGGACGACGGCCGCCGCTCTTACCATAACGGAGTGCTTTAAGGAAACATGTTCCCTTCTTACTATGTGGAAAAGAGGTTCATGCGATTCGCTCTTATGCATCCTGGGGCTCCCTTCTCTTCTGAGATGTCATCAGAAGGCCTATCTGTTCCTTGGTGGCGGTCCTGGCGTCCACGATCCCGGTGATGCGGCCGCTTCCTATGACCATTATCCGGTCACACAGCTCCAGCAGCACGTCCAGATCCTCGCCGACGAAGATCACCGCCACGCCCTTCTGCTTCTGCTCGTTCAGCAGTCTGTAAATAGTATATGACGAATTGATGTCCAGTCCCCTGACGGGATAGGCCACCATCAGCACCGTGGGCGACGCGGCGATCTCCCTGCCCACCAGCACCTTCTGC
>JAGACT010000230.1 GCA_017613995.1 Eubacteriaceae bacterium | reverse complement strand
CATCCAGAAAATGCTCTTTCCGCTGCTGTCCGCCGCTCTGAAAACAATCATTCCTTCTTCGTCATACCTGTAAAGAGAAAGGATGTCCCCTTCCCTCACCTGGGAAGCGAAGTAGGCTTCCATGATCTTCGTATCCAGCTTCTTCCACTCCTCGGTGGACACAGCCGCACACATCATCCTGATGTAGGCGGTATTGTTCATGTGGCCCTCCACGTCGCAGTCGGTGGAGGCGCAGCGGTAGCTGCCCATGGGCCTGAAGACAGCCGGATCCGTCCTGAACCGGCTGAAGGCCGGCAGGTCCACGGCTTCTTCGCAGAAGCTCATATCCTCCCCGAATACGCTCTTCGGGGACACGATCCTTCCTTTTTCCGCATCGATAACGGTCCACTCGGTCTTTCCCTCGCAGAGCACGTTTCCGTCTCTGTCCGTCAGGATGTAATCCCTCTCGGAGGTGGTCCTGCCGGGAGCCAGGGGCCATGTAGTGAGAATGGTATCCTCCCCCATGGCGGGACGTCCTGCGAAACGCACCATGCTCCTTACGGCTACCCACAGAAGGCCACGCTGCATCATGTCGTTAAGGCCGCAGCCCAGAAGGTCCGCGTGCTCGCAGGCGTGGTCCATGAACACCGAGAAGGTCTCGTACATGCCGAGCCTGCCGCTGCTGTCGCACCGGCCCGCTCCTATCTTAAGCTCCCTGGTCAGTTTCTGTTCCATATGCTTCTCCCGAGATCGGACAGCTGCCTTCCGTTGAGCGCTGCGTATACCAGGGTGTCCCCCTCATAGCGGAGCTTGAGGGTGAAAAATGGCACCCTGCGCCGCATCAGCTCCAGGAAGATCAGATCCCCCTCCCACTTCGGGAGGCTCTCGAAGTCTTCCATGCTTATCCACTCCGGCACCCCTTCGCTGCAGTCCGTCAGAGTTCCTGTGAAATCGTCGGAATGATACAGGTACATCTGTTCCGTCTCATATATGTCGGACACGAAGGTGACCACCCCGCAGCATCGGTAGCTTAGAAGCGTCAGCCCCGTTTCCTCCGCCACTTCCCTCATCAGGCATTCGTCCGGGCTCTCGTCCTCCTTAAACTTTCCTCCCACGCCGATGTACTTGTCGCGGTTGAGGTCGTTCTCCTTCTTTATACGGTGCAGCATCAGGTAGCACCCGTCACGTTCCAGATAGCAAAGAGTGGTATTTCTCATAGGGAGATTATACCACTCTTTGGTTAAGTTACATTGTGTAATCGGTCATGTCAGAGCTCATGATCTGACGTTGTAGATGCTGCCCTGGGGTTTCGGCACCGGGGGCAGGTTCTGGTTGTTGCGAAGCTCGTCCGCCATGTGGATCTTGACTCCTCCCGCGGCCAGCTTCTCCTGCAGTGCGGCCACGTTCAGATCCTGTACGGTCTTCTTCGCGGATATCGCCAGGGAAGCCGCGGTGCCCGCTGCCTGTCCGGTCAAAACGCAGGAAGGAATGTTGCGCATGATCTCCCAGCCCTTTCCTGTGGCGGAGACCATTCTTCCGGCCGCCAGGATGTTGGTGATGTCGCTGTCGATGAGTCCCTCGTATGGGAATTCATAGACCGCCGCGGGCTGATCCGTGCAGGGGATGACGCATCCCACGGAGGAATCCACGGACACTCCGGGCTCCACCGCGAAAACGGTCTTTCCCACGATGTGGCGGGTCATCCTGAACTGGGGCATGAAGGGGATCGTCATCTGGGTGAAGTCCTCGGCTTGATGCTCCTTGAGGTAATCCAGGGCCAGCTTTCTGGACATCTTGATGTAGGTGTTCACCTCGTCGGCGTCGGTGCCGTAGAATTCGGGCACCGTATCGGCGCTGCCGCTCTTTCCGGGTATATATCCGAACCACCTCAGAGGCACCGCGTCGTACACCCTTCCGGTCTCCAGGGCCTTTTTCATGGATGCGGTGTCGATCTCATGGGTCCAGAAGGACAGGCGGTTCTTTCTGATCTCGCACTGGGCTCCCGCCCTGGCGAAGAGGTCCGCGTCTCCGGTGGAATCGATGAACATGTCAGCGAGGTATGCTCCCCTGCCGGACTTGTTCTCCACTATGATGCCCTTGCAGGTGTTGCCTTCCATGATGGGGGCGCAGAACGACGTGTCGTAGATGACCTCGACCTTTTCGTCTGAAGTGATCTCGTCCAGGGCGTATACCGCGGCGGGGATGTTGAAGTTGGTCTTATAGCGCTCATGGGTGCCCTCCACCTTTTCCGCTCCGCCCTTCCAGCAGTCGGGGATGCTGTCGTAACCGTACCTGGCGCACACGTGCAGCAGCTCCTGTACCTGGCCTCCGAACACGCGGTTGCCCATTCCGTCGTCGATGGGAAGATAGATGCATACGTGGCCCAGGGTGGCCAGACCTCCCAGCACGATGCTCTTCTCGATCAGTATGACCTTCTTGCCGCAGCGAGCCGCTGCCAGGGCCGCGGATACTCCAGCCAGGCCTCCGCCCACCACTATGACGTCAGCTTCACCCCTTACGGGTATCTCTCTCGAGGGTTCTGTAATGGTCTTCATAACGTTCTCCTTTATTAAATCAATAGAAATTGAAAAGCCTTCTCATTCTCATAAGGGTCAGTCTGTTGCGGACGATGGGGGACGCCTTGATGACGATGTCCATCTTGTCCTCGCCGATGCCTATGTCGGAAAGGTCTTTCTTGGCGCCGAGCTTCTCCAGCATGGAGTATATCTCGTCCGCCTGGGGGATCCCGGCGATGACCTTCTTCACTTCAGGCCACTTCTCGGCGAACACTTTGTTGTCGACCTTTGCCAGCACGTCGTTCTCGTTCTCCTCGGTGATGGCGTCTTTCAGGCCGTCCCCGAAGATCTCCTGTATGTATTCGGGATCCACTGGTTTGTAGGGCACCAGGAAGGGAGTTATGTCGTCGATCCTGGCCAGCTCGTGATAGACCCTGGCGCCGATGACGCTTCCAACGCCGGTCTTCTCACCGTGCATGGCCACGTACTCCACCTCCAGGGCAGGTGTGCGCATCTCGATCATGTGGGAGATGTGGTGCTCGCAGCCCGAGGCGGGACGGGAATTGCCTATCATCTGCATGGCCACGCCGCTCATTACCAGGGCGTACATGACGTCCTCATAGGCCTTGGGGGACCCCGTCAGTATGTCGTCGATGCCGTTTGCCACGCTCTGCAGTGCCTCGTCCACTATGCCGTAGATGGTCTCGCAGAGGTATTCCCCGGTTACGATATGGGCGATCCTCCAGTCCGCCAGGGCCGTGAATTTGGCCAGTATGTCGCCGATGCCGCTGCGCACCAGCTCCACCGGGGCGTTGGAGAAGATGTCAGTGTCCGCCACCACCATCACAGGCGCCACGGCGGGCATGGTCTTCTTGTAGCCGTACCATGTCATGGAGCACACTGTGGAGCAGAAGCCGTCCACGCTGGCGCCCGTGGGACAGGAGACGAAGTCCACTCCCCTCTCGTGGGCGCAGTAGCGGGTTATGTCGTGTATGGTGCCCGCTCCCACGGCGATCATGATCTCGATGTCGGGCTCGAGTATCGAAAGCACGTAGGCTGTGGACTTTTCGTCGGCGTGCAGGCCCTCGGGATCCAGCACGATCTCCTGCTGGCAGGCGGGATGCATGCCTTCGGTGATGCGGTAGGTGGTCTTGTCGTAGACCGCGCAGCAGCGCCCCGTGAAGCCGTAGAGCTTCATGTACTCCCCGAGCTTCTTCATGGCTCCGGACTCGATGGCCACCATGCAGGTCTTCATCTCATGGGTGGTGCCGCAGCCGCACAGTATCGAATATTTCGAAAGATCTACCTTCATCATTCCTCCTTGAGGGTCCTGACTGCGGCCCTTTCGACTTCAAAGGATCCGAGATATCTCTCGGTGAACTTCCTGAAGCCCTCTATGTCGTCCTCGCCCGCCATGACGGTGGATATCGGGGAGTTGTTGAATACCTTGTGGTCAAGGTAGTCCTCCAGCTTCTCGCCCGGCTCCTTCCAAAGCATGTATGCGCACAGCAGAGCCATTCCGTAGGGGCCTCCCTCTCCCGCTGTCTCCATGACGGAAACGGGGGAAGCGATGGCGGCGGAAAGGTATCTCTGGCCCACTCCCGGGGTCTTGAAGTAACCACCGTGGCCGAAGATGCGGTCGATCCTTACGTTCTCTTCCTGAATGAGGATGTCCAGGCCCACCTTGAGGGTGGCCAGGGCGCTGAAGAGGTGCATCCTCATGAAGTTGGCCAGATCCAGCCTGCTGTCGGGCAGCCTCAGGAATACGGGCCTTCCTTCGTCCAGCTCGGTCACGCTCTCGCCGGAGAAGTAGTTGTAGGACAGAAGGCCTCCACAGTCCTTGTCGCCCTCCAGGGACTTGATGAAGAGCAGGGTGAACAGGTCTTCCTTCTTCTGAGGCTCGCCGATGAGCTCGGCGAATTCCAGCAGAAGCCCCACCCAGCCGTTGATGTCGGAGGTGCAGTTGGAGCAGTGCACCATGGCCACGGGCGCTCCCGCGGGGGTGGTGACCATTCCCACTTCCTTGTGGACTCCCAGGGCGTGGTCCGTTACCAGCATGGCGAAATCGCTGGTGCCGGCGGAAACGTTGCCGGTGCCGGGGCGCACCGAGTCGGTGGCCACCATGCCGGTGCCCGCGTCTCCCTCGCAGGGGGCGATGGGTATTCCAGCCTTGAGGGTCCCGGTGGGATCCAGCAGCTTCGCTCCGTCCTCGGTCAGGTATCCCGCCACTTCTCCCGCCACCATGTGGTCGGGCAGGATGTCGCGGATCTTCCAGGGAAGGGATTTGTCGGCGATCAGTTCGTCGAAGTCCTTCATCATCTTTTCGTCGTAATCGCGGGTATCGTCGTTTATGGGGAACACTCCCGATGCCTCGCCTATCCCCATGACGTCCTTTCCGCACAGGCGGTACTGGATGTATCCCGCCAGGGTGGTCAGATGGGCGATGTCGCCCACGTGATCCTCGCCGTTGAGGATCGCCTGATACAGATGGGCGATGCACCAGCGCTGGGGTATGTTGAAGTTGAAGAGTTCCGACAGCTTTTCCGCCGAGGGTCCCGTCATGGTGTTGCGCCACGTTCTGAATCCCGCCAGCTGCTTCCAGTTTTTGTCGAAGGGCAGGTAGCCGTGCATCATGGCGGAGACTCCGATGGCTCCGACCTCGGTCAGCTCCGCTCCGAAGCGCTCCTTCACGTCTTCCTTCAGACGGGCGTAGCAGTCCTGCAGCCCTGTGTGTATGTCGTCCATTGTATATGTCCAGATGCCGTCGATGAGGCGGTTCTCCCAGTCATGGGCACCGGATGCGATGGGACGGTGATCCCGGTCCAGCAGGACCGCCTTGATCCTGGTGGAGCCGAACTCTATTCCCAGTACAGTGTCTTTAAGTTCCATAAGTTTCCTCCGTTTTGGTTTCTTTTTTCATTTTAGCACACAAAGGGCCAAAATGCCCGTTTTTCGGCACAACTCATTGGAACATTTATCACAAAATACAAAATATCGGGTTGGATTTATGGTATGATTTAGACAGAAGCGGCAGTGCCGCGTACGACAAGGAGGAAAAACATGAGCAATACAGTATATACTCTCATAGGCTGGACCGGACAGGAAGCCTACCGCTATGAGCTGGACTGGAAGGGAGCACTTCCCGCAAAGGAGGACATCAGCTTCACCGGCAGCATCGCGGAGAGCAAAAAGGTGGCCCTGATAAAGGAGCGCGACGGAGTCGGCCCCGGGGATGT
>JAGACT010000229.1 GCA_017613995.1 Eubacteriaceae bacterium | reverse complement strand
TGAACTTGTTGTCCACGACGGTGGAGAATCTTCCGTTGTATGCCTCGCACTTGTCGCGCAGAGTGACGGCGTCGATCTTTCTTGCTTCCTCAAGGGTGGATACTCCGAGATACTTGAAGAAATCTTCACCCTGCTTCTGGGCCTCTTCGTAGGTGATGCCCGCTCTGCTGCCGTAAACGCCGGTCATGGTGCCGCTCATGATGATGGCCTTCTGGAAAAGACCCTCGTTGATGAGCGAGCCCATCTGTGCGCAGGTGCTTCCGCCGCCCGCAGACTGACCTCCGATGGTGATGTTGTTGGGATCGCCGCCGAAGGCCTCGATGTTGTTCTTGGCCCAGATGATGCCGGCTCTCTGATCCAGGTGTCCGAAGTTCGCGGGAGCGTCGGGCTGCTCGGCTTCGAGCTGGGGATGTGAAAGGAATCCGAATACGTTCAGACGGTAGTTGACGGTGACGACGACGATGCCGCGCCTGGCGATGCGCTCTCCGTCGAATTCCATCTCAGCGGGGTTGCCTTCCCTGAGGCCGCCGCCGAAGAACCATACGAATACGGGCAGCTTCTCGTCAGTGGACTTCGCGGGGGTCCATACGTTCAGGTACAGGCAGTCCTCGTCCATGGGGATCTCGGGATCGACGTTCCACTCTCTTGAGTAGATGTTGTTCAGGTCCAGTCCGGGGATATGCTGCATGGAAATGGGTGCGAAGTTCCAGCACTTCTTCTCGCCTTCCCAGGGGATGACTGGCTGGGGTGCTCTCCAGCGGTTATCGCCCACGGGGGGTGCGGCAAAGGGGATGCCCTTGAATGCGGTGATCCTGGGATCTGCAGCGGGGATACCTACTACCACTCCGCCTTCAACTTTTGCTTTTCTGATCATTTACTTTCTCCTTTGAAATATGAGTTTTTCGTTAAGCAGGCCGGAGAGTCGCCCCTCCGGCACGTTTTGTATGGTTATGTTCAGGCCTTCTTGCTGGCGTCTCCGCCGCCCGCGGACATGGTCCAGTGACGGTATGCCTTGGTGGCGTCGTTGAGCTCTCTGGCTCTCTTGGCGGCCTCGGTGTAGAGTCCGTACTCGTGCTCCACCAGGTTCTCCATGTAGCTGGCATCGGTGTGGGGGTTCCTGGGAAGAGGAACGTCCATCTCGCCCGCCAGGATGTCCTGGATCTTTGCCACGTCGACGGTGTGGGACGTTGTGCCGTCAGCCACCATTACGGCAGCCGCGACGCCCGCCGCCTGGCCGGTGCCGACGCACTGCGGGATCAGGTTGACGTTGTCGATGGCTACGCTGTCCGCCGAGATATGGCGTCCGGGAGCCAGGATGTTCTCCACCTTCTGGGGCAGTATGGCCCTGTAGGGGATCTCGATGGGAGCGTTGTCGTTGAGGGTATCGCAGGTGCAGTGCCATGCGATGGTGTCCTCGTACTCTTTCGGGAACGCCCAGTCGTTCTGGCCGATGATGTGCTCGCCGACGATGCGGTGGCTTCCTCTGGTTCCCAGCTGGGGAGCGATGTCATACAGATACGCGTCCTCCATGACGGGGCAGATGGTCCTCATGTAGTCGATGACTTCCCTGATCTTCAGACGGGTGCGCATCTCGGTGGCGGTAAGGTCGACGATCTTGGAGCAGTCGCTCTTGGGCTGCCAGTTGTTCATCCAACCGATGTCGTCGGTGGGGCCCGCGATCATGCCGGCTCTGAAGCCGTGGATCTTGGCGATGCCGTCCATGAGCTCCCTGGCCTTGTCGGGATTGGCGGCTCTCCACTTGGAGAATTCCTGCTGGCTGTATCCGCCGATACGGTATACCAGTGCGGTGGACGAGCAGCGGCAGTCGTCGTCGATGGCGCTGGAAGTGGGTGCGCCGGACTGTCTGACGATGTCGGCGTCGCCGGAAGCGTCGATGACGACCTTGGCCAGGACGGCCTTTCTGCCTTCCTTGGACTCAAAGATGACGCCCTTGCATACGCCGTTCTCCATGATGGGCTTGGTGCCCCAGCAGTGATACATGACTCTGATGGAGTTGCTCTCCTCGTCGAGCATCTTGTCCAGCTCGATCTTCAGCTGGTTGGGTTCCACCATGAAGCTGTGCTCGATCCTTCTGGGCTCGCTTCTGGTGACGGAGCCCGATACGGCCCACTTCTTCAGGTCTTCGGGGTCGGTGCTTCCGGTGATGGAATCATCCGGTCCCAGGACAGCTCCGGGGTACTTGGAAAGACGGGTGAGCCATTCTTCCTGGATGCCCCTGACGTATGTCTTTTTGTGGAAGGAAAGGCTGGGGATCAGAAGGACGTATCCTCCGGTGACGTCTCCTCCGCAGTAACCGTAACGCTCCATGAGGATAACGTTCTTGTTGCCTGCTCTGGCAGCTGCGATGGCCGCGGTATGGCCTGCGCTTCCGCCTCCTACCACAAGTATGTCGCACTCGTCATATACTGGTATGGCGGTGGACGGTTCGATATAGGTTTTTGCTCCCATATTCTACCTCCGTTATATTTTAATTGTTTTAAAGCTTAGTAATTGAAAAGGTCCGTATCCATCTTGTCCCAGATGCCTTCCCTGCCGGAACGCATGAAGGTCTCAAGATAGCTGTCCTTCTCGTTGGGTCCGCCTAGACCGAATTCGGTCTGGATGTCGGTGAGCATGGTCAGGTTCATCATCATGACCAGCTGGACTCCCGTCTGTCTCTCCTCGATGACGGAGCAGATGTACAGATCGTCACGGAACTTGATGTAGTCCGCGGGATTGGTGGCCATCCAGCAGGTGCCCGCATCCTTGTACTTCATGGCGTATGTATAGTAATTGCAGGATGAGAAAATGTACTTGATGCCCTCGCTGCCCGTGCCCGGATGTCTCCAGCGTATGGCCTTTCCGGTCAGGTCGTCGGTGAAGCAGGGAGCGTCTCCCCTGGTCTCGGCTCCGCGGATCTTGCCGAAGCGCAGGTGGCGCCATACTTCCCTCGGATTCTCGGGATGGCCCAGGGACGCGTCGATCATGAAGGCGTAGCCCCGCTCGAAATCGATCACCAGGTCCACACAGCCGGGGATCTCCAGCGACTGATAGTGGTGAACGAAGATGATGTCATCGTATCCCGGGGCGGGAGCGCTGTTGTAGATCTCCTCTCCCTTTCTGGAATCGTTGGTCTGCCACTTGAGATGCCTCTCGTCGACGAATTCGTAAGAGAAGCTGCATCCGTCTTCAAAGTCAAAGTCCATCTTGGTGCCGGCGAGCCTTGTCGAGGTGACCATCATTGGGTCCACCAGGGCTTCATGCCAGACGCTTTCCGTGTTCATCTGGCTTCCGATCTTCTTGACGTCCTCAAGAGTCAGATACAGCCAGCGGCGTTCTTTTCTTTTAAGCATGGAAAATAATCCTCCTGAAAGTGGTATACTGAACGTGACGGGCGCCGGAAGGCCCCCGGCGCGGATCATGTACATATAGCATAGCATTTTTTACTTATAAGCTCAAGTTAAAATTATTTACAGAAAGCAAAATATACAAGATAACTCCGCGGGCGATTCAAAAGGACCGTGGATCCGGGCGAAAAAACAATGTCCCGGGGAAAGGAGAACCGAGATGAAAGACATCACCGCACTGGGCGAGATACTCATAGACTTCAGCGCCGCCGGGACGTCGGCCTCAGGCCGGACCATCTTCGAGCAGAACCCGGGAGGCGCCCCGGCCAACATGCTGACCCAGGCGTCCCGCCTGGGCATGAGTTGCGCCTTCATCGGCAAGGCCGGAAGCGACATGCACGGTAAGTTTCTGAAAAGCGTGCTGGAGGAGGAGAACATAGACACTTCGGGAGTGATCCTGGACGCAGGATATCCCACCACCCTGGCCTTCGTGGACATCGACCCCTCGGGGGAGCGCTCCTTTGCCTTCTACCGAAAAAACTGCGCGGACACCATGCTGACGGAGAGCGAGATCGATCTTTCCCTCATAAGGGAGAGCAGGATCTTTCATTTCGGCACCCTGTCCCTGACGGACGAACCGGCCTGCTCCGCCACTCTGAGGGCCCTTGCCGCCGCAAAGGATGCGGGAGCTCTGATCTCCTTCGATCCCAACTACAGGCAGATGCTGTGGGAGGGCCCGGATGATTTCGTCTCTGCCTGCGAAAAGGTGCTGCCCCTGTGCGATATGGTGAAGCTCTCCGAAGAGGAGGCCATGCTCATTACCGGAAAGGAGCCCCTGGGGGCCGCCGAAGAGATCCTGGGAATGGGGGCGTCCCTGTGCGCCGTGACCCTGGGCGCCGGCGGGGCTGTCCTCGCCTGCGGAAAACACGTGCTTTCCGGAGAAGGCCTGAAGGTGGACGCCGTGGACACCACGGGGGCCGGGGATTCCTTCTGGGGGAGCCTGTGCGCGGTGCTGCTTTCGGAGAAAATGGATCCGAAGGCCCTTGGTGAGGAAGAGCTCACAAAGCTCCTGCAGACCGCCCTGGTGGCTTCTGCCATCTGCGTCACCGAAAGGGGCGGCATCCCCGCCATGCCGACACAAGAAAAGGTCAGGGCATTCCTCAACATAAAAAGGCCCGCTGTCACGGACCTTTCGAAGCAATAAAAAATGGTGAGGCTGACCGGGCTTGAACCGATGACCTCTACCGTGTCAGGGTAGCGCTCTCCCAGCTGAGCTACAACCTCACGCTCAACAGAGTGTATTATATACCACAGCAGACGCTCAATCAATAGATTAATGAAAAAATATGCTCAACCGCCGGAAAGCCTTTCGGCGGTTAGTATATGTTAACCTGGAAATATATGATATAATTCTGTGTATATACGATAATTGATATAGTGGGGAAACGTCATGAATTCGATATGGTTACTCGTGGGAATAACGGCACTGGCGGGCGTGGGCGGCACCGGCCTGGGCGGAGCCGTGGCATGCATGTTCCGAAAGGATTCCGACAAGACCGTCAGCCTCCTTCTGTCCTACGCGGCCGGGATCATGATCGCGGTGGTTTGCTTCGACCTTCTGACGGAGGCTCTGCATCCCGACGGAGGAGCCGCCAGCGTATGGTTGGTGGTGCTGGGTGTGATGCTGGGATTCGCGGTCATAGAACGCCTCAACGTACTGATCGACAGGGCGACTAACCATGAGGTGGCCCATATCGACGAGAACCATCCCCGGACCGCGGACTCCCTGGAGGAGCTGACCCATTCCAACCATCTGCAGGAGCATATG
>JAGACT010000228.1 GCA_017613995.1 Eubacteriaceae bacterium | reverse complement strand
CGGGCAGCTTCTCGTCGGTCCTCTTGGCCGGCGTCCAGACGTTGAGATACAGGCAGTCCTCGCTCATGGGGATGTCGGGATCCACGTTCCATTCCCTGGAATACAGATTTTCCCTGTCCAGTCCGGGAATGTGCTGCATGCCGATGGGGGCGAACTTGTAGCACTCCTTTACTCCCACCCAGTCCTCGGCGGGCTGCGGGGCTCTCCAGCGGTTCTCACCCACGGGGGGAGCCGCGTAGGGCACGCCCTTGAAGGCGGTGATACGGGGATCGGCTGCCGGGATACCTTCCAGGATGCCGTTCTCAACTGTTACTCTTCTAAGCATCGTTTTCCTCCTTGTTTTAAAGAAAAAATATAATGTTTTTACAGGGACTTTGTCCTCTGTGTTTGCTTTTGCTGATATAAGTATACTTTTTTTAGCATAAAAGGTCAACAAAAAAAGATACCGCATCATGCGGTATCCCAGGAATACTGAAGTTATCCGAGAAGCTTTGATACTGCTTCGTACAGGGCTATCTTCACGTGCTCGTATGTAAGGCCCCCCTGCTGGTACACCACGTAGGGAGCTCTCATGGGCGAATCCGCGGAAAGCTCTATGGATGAGCCCTGGATGAAGTTGCCCGCCGCCATGACCACGGGTTCGTCGTAGCCCGGCATGTCCCAGGCTTCCGGAGTCACGTAGGAATCCACCGGGGACGAGGCCTGCACCGCGGCGCAGTAATCCAGGACCTTCTGGGGATCGTTGAAAACTATGGCCTGGATGATGTCGCTTCTGGGGGAATCATAGCGCGGGAACACCCGGTAGCCCAGGCTTTCCATGACCTTGGCGGTCAGGATGGCTCCCTTGAGGGCGCTGTTCACCACGGAGGGCGCCAGGAACAGTCCCTGAAGGTAGCTTCTGGTGGTGCCGAGGCTCGCTCCAACTTCGTAGGCTATGGAAGGTGCAGTGAGGCGGGACGCCACCAGATCTATGCAGCGCTCTTTTCCGCAGATGTAGCCGCCGCTCTGGGCCAGACCGCCTCCCGGATTTTTTATAAGGCTTCCTGCCATCACGTCGGCACCGACTCCCGTGGGATCCACGGTGTCGATGAACTCCCCGTAGCAGTTGTCCACGAACACGATGATGTCTTCGCGGATGCCCTTGACGAACTTCACTATATCCGCTATGGTATCCACCGTCACCGCGTCCCTTAGGGAATATCCCGTGGAGCGCTGCACGTAGACCATCTTCGTGGCATCGTCTATGAGGGAGCCCAGGGCCTTCAGGTCCACGTCACCCTTATCGGTAAGATCGCACTGGCGGTATTCTATGCCGAATTCCCTGAGGGTGCCCATGCCGTAAAAGCTCTGTGTCACGCCGATGTTGGAGTAGATGGTGTCGTAGGGTTCCCCCGTGGCGGAAACGAAATTGTCCCCGGGACGCAGTATCCCCGTCAGGGCCAGCCAGATGGCGTGGGTCCCCGAGACTATGTGGGGCCGCACCAGTGCCTTTTCGGCGCCGAAGACCTCGGCGTAGATGGCTTCCGTGATGTCCCTGCCCTCGTCGTTGTAGCCGTATCCCATGGAGGAAGAAAAGTGCCTCTCCGCCAGACGGTTGTGCTGCATGGCGGAAAGTACCCTCTGCTGGTTTATCAGGGCCTTTTCGTCGTGCTCGGAGAAGATGCTCCGGAGGCTCTCCTCCGCTTCGCAGATCATGCCGTATGCTTTCTTATGTTCAAACATTGCTTTTTATCCTCTCGGTTATGAGTTCCGCGATATCCTGTGCTCCCATGTCCGGGGTAAGGGTTATCCATTCGCACAGCGGGTCCGACCGGAACCAGGTGTACTGTCTTTTGGCGTAATTGCGGCTGTGCTGCTTCACGAGCTCAACGGCATAATCCAGGCTGGTCTCCCCCTCCAGATAGGCTATGATCTCGCTGTAGCCGATGGCCTTCAGCGAAGGCAGGCTGCGGTCGTATCCGCAGTATTCGTAAACGGTCCTGACCTCCTCCACCAGGCCCGAAGAGAGCATCCTGTCCACTCTTTCGTCTATGCGGGGGTACAGGTACTGCCGATCCAGGTCCAGTACGAAGTAGCGGGTCCCGGGATAACGGAACACCCTCTCCTTCTTCCGGCAGCTCATTTTCTCCCCGGTGGAATGATGGTATTCCAGTGCCCTTATGACCCTCTTCACGTTGTTGGGATGGGTGAGAGCGGCATATTCGGGATCAGCTTCTTTAAGACGCTCCCACAGCCTCTCATTTCCCTCCTGAGCGGCGTATTCCCTCAGCTTGTCCCGATATGCCTCGTCGGGTTCTCCCCCCTCAAAAGAGTAACTGGAGAACACGATGCTGTCGATATACAGGCCGCTTCCCCCGACTATGACGGCCCTTCCCTCTTCACCGAGGCTCCCGAGTATGCCGGAGGCGTCGGAGGCGTACCGGGAGACTCTTATGCTCTCGGTGGGCTCGTACACGTCGATCATGTAATGGGGCACTCCCCCCATCTCATTCAGGGTGCTCTTGGCGGTGCCGATGTCCATCCTGCGGTAGCACTGGTAGGCGTCTGCGGAAACGATCACCGAATCGGTCCCCCGGGCCAGTATGACCGAAGAGGCGCTTTTACCCACCGCTGTGGGGCCCGCTATGACGTATAGGCTTCTCATTGGATCCTCTGGAAGACCTTCATGAAGTACTTCTCGCTGATCTTTCCGATCACTGGTCTTCCGTGGGGGCATGTGAAGGGCATCTCGCAGTTGTAAAGCTGCTCCAGCAGTTCCTCCACTTCCCTGGAGGAGATGTTCTGGGCTCCTCTGACGGCGTTGTGGCACGCCTTTTTTATTATTACGTCGTTTCTGCCGGCGATGTCCCTGGCGCTGAGGGGATACTCGATGAGCTCGTCGATGATGCCCCTGACTCTTTCGGCGCAGTCGGTGCCGGAAAGGAACACCGGAACGCTCCTTATGATGATGCCGGAATCGGAGAACTCCTCCACAGTGAAGCCCAGCTCGGCGAAGAGCTCAGTGTTTTCCATGGCCGTATTGAACTGCTTTCTGGTCAGCTCGCAGCTCACCGGCACCAGCAGTTCCTGCACCGCCACCTCTCCCGAAAGGAAGCTTTCGCGGTAGCGCTCGTAGAGCACCCTTTCATGGGCCGCGTGGGTGTCGATGATGTACAGTGTATCCTCGTCCTCGATGAGGGCGTAGAGCCCGAAGGCGTTTCCTACGTGCCGGTGGTTTTTCAGCCTTAGGAAGATATCCTTTCCAATCATCTCGGTTTTCGCAGGGGCGATCTGATCACCGACACGGGAGGAAACCGATGGAGTCTCCCTGGTCTTCGCGGGGGCGCTGTCCAGCATGGACGGGGTGACGGCTCTGGGGGAACTCTCGGGAACTTGTGTATTCTTCTCCCGGGGTGACGGGGCGGCATCCTTTCTTTCCGAGGCGCTCTCCGCTGAGGGCGAGCTCGCATCCTCCCGGGACGTATGGGCCCTTTCGATCTGCTCGAAGGGGTCTTCCCTGCTCTCCTTTACGGAGGGAACGTTTTCTATTACCGCGAAGGTCTCCCTGAGGCGGTCCCGGACCCCCTGGCGTATCAGCATGATCACCAGGGACTCGTTGAGGAACCTGGCGGTGGTCTTGGCGGGATGGATGTTTATGTCCACCATCTGGTAGGGCAGCTCCACGAAGAGCACGTAGGATGCTCCGCTCCTGCCGCAGTAGTCCGTGTATACGCTGTCCACGGCTTTGGTCACCGCATCTGAGCGGATGAAGCGTCCGTTCAGGATAAGTATCCGTTCGGCGCTCTTGGGATCTATGCAGTTCGGGGACGAAATGAATCCCGTGACCTTAAGGGGCCTGTTTTCGAATTCCACGCTCATGAGGCCCTCGGAAAAGCGTCTTCCGAAGATGCTGTTGATGGCGGAGAGCATGTTCGAGTTTCCGGAGGTGGAAAAGATGTTTCGGTCGTCGCAGGCCAGGGTGAAGCTGATCTCCGGATGGCTCAGGGCTATGCGGGAAGTGATCTCCACTATGGCGCGGTTCTCCGACTGGTCCGTGCCCAGGTGCTTTAATCTCGCGGGGAAGTT
>JAGACT010000227.1 GCA_017613995.1 Eubacteriaceae bacterium | reverse complement strand
CATGCAGGTGTAGTAATCGACGCCCCCGTCCTCATATATCTGAAAATATCCCGAGACCCTGATCACCTTTCCCACGTAGCCCTCGGGCCTGGCCATCATGTCGTTGACCCGGGCATATACCAGGTCCCCGTTCAGTCCGGTGAGATCCATATCTATTGAATCAGCCGTATATATGCGCCGTACCTGTGTGTCCGGGACCGGCTCCGGTGCGTCCTTCTCCTCAGCCGCGTCCCGGGCCGTGTCATCTTCCGTCTTTTCCTTCAATACGTCATCTACGGTCTTCACATTGGGCCCGGCCTGCGTGCCGCCGCTCCTGCCTTCGCTCTTGGAACATGCCGAAAACGCTCCCAGCAGCAGGGCCAGGACAACCGTCAGCGTTATCATCCTTTTTGCCATATCAAGTCTCCCCCTTCATCCTGCCTATGAGGGCGCACACTAGGAACGCCGCCATGTCGGCTATGACTATCGTGGAACCTATGGGCGTTCCGGCCAGTATCGACACCAGCATCCCTCCCCGGGCGCATATCACCGAAAGGAACGCGGCAAATAGAGTCACCGACCTGTAGTCGGAGAACAGCCTCATGGCCGAAAGAGCCGGGAACACCACCAGAGCTGTTATGAGCAGAGATCCCACCAGGTTCATCGCAAGCACTATGACCACCGCGCATATCACCGCGATGACCAGATTATATATCCTTGTGTTCAGTCCGGTCGCCGCCGCAAAGCTCTCGTCGAAAGTGACGGCGAATATCCTGTTGTGCAGCATTATGTACGCAAACACTACCGCGGCGGACAGCATGCAGCAGATCCTGACGTCGCTCTCCGAAAGTGTAAGTATCGATGTTGATCCGAAAAGGGTGCTGCAGACGTCCCCCGATATGTTCGCAGACGTGGAGAACACGTTCACCAGCAGATAGCCGACCGCCATGCTGCCGACGCTTATCATGGCTATCGCGGAGTCTCCCTTTATCCTGGCCGACCGGCCCGTCCCCAGTATGAGGACAGCGCTCACTATGGTTATGACGAGTATCACGGGCATGTCGTTGTCAAGCTTCAGCACTGCCGCCACGGCCATCGCGGCGAAGGCCACATGAGCCAGCCCATCCCCTATGAGCGAGAATCTCCTGAGCACCAGGGGGATGCCCAGCAAAGCCGAACACAGGGCGATGAGCACGCCTACTATGAGGGCGTATCTCACGAAAGGGTACTGGAGGTAGAATATGAGCTTTTCCATCATTCCTCCTCCTGAGGGACGATCCCCGCGCGTACCATGTACTCTTCCTTAGTGCCGAAGAAGACCTCGTCCCCGATGACAAGTATGTGATCGGCATATCTCAGCGCGCCTTCGATGTCATGGGTTATCATCATGACCGCGGTGCCGCCCCTGTTGAGCTCTTCCACCGCATCATACATCTCCCCGGCTGCCGCCGGATCCAGTCCGGACACCGGTTCATCCATAAGGATGATCCTGTCAGTTGAACACAGCGCCCTGGCAAGCAGGACCCTCTGCTGCTGGCCGCCGGACAGGGTCCTGTAGCTCCTCTTCCTGAGGGCCTCCAGCCCCATCCTGCGCATATTCTCTGCGGCAAGCGCCTTGTCTTCCAGCGAATAGAAAGGGTGGAATGTGCCGTTGGTCAGGCATCCCGAGAGGACTATCTCCTCCACCGAAGCGGGGAAATCCCTCTGTGCTCCGGTCTGCTGGGGAAGATATCCTATCTGTTTCTTTGCGAAAGACTCATCGAAGGTGACTGTCCCCGAGACAGGCCTGACCAGGCCCAGGACAGTCTTCATCAGGGTAGACTTTCCGGAGCCGTTCTCGCCCACTATGCAGAGGTAATCCCCTTCGTTCACCTCAAAATTCAGATGTTCGACTATGGCTTTCGAATCATAGCCCAGCGAGACATCCTCAGCCTTAATCAGCATCAAGCCCTCATTTCGTCAGCGCCGTCTTCAGCGCCTCAAGATTTCTCTCCATTGTATCCATATATGTCACGCCGTTCAATATGTCGCGCGCGGTCTTCGACTGCATCGAATCCAGGACGACGATGTCCCGGTCCCCGGAAGCCGTGGCATCCTTCACCGCTTCGGCTATCTTCCCGTCGGACGTCTCGGTTATGACGATATGCTTCAACCCGTTGGCGTCGACAAGGCCCGCAAGGGCTATGACGGTTTCAAAACTGGCCTCTGTCTCCGCCCGGCAGCCCCGGAAAGCAGCATGACAGCTGAGGGAATAGTCCCGGGCCATGTACCTGAAGGGGAACCTGTCGGCAAACACCAGCATCCTGGTGTCCCCCTGTTCCACTGCGGCTGCATATCTTCCGTCCAGTTCCTCCAGACGTGAGACATACTGTTCCAGATTTGATTCTATATGCCGTCTGTCGTCAGGCAGCAGGTCAGCCAGCCCTTCCGCGATGGCCTCGCACGAGATCTTTGCGTTGGTCAGGGACAGCCAGACATGTTCATCATTCTCTTTCCTGTCCCCGTCTTCCACCTCCTGCAGCCTGTCATACAGGACGCGCATCAGTTTCACCACCCTGTACGGCCTGACGGCCTGATCATACAGTATGTCCTCTACCCATTCCTCGGACTCTCCGCCCACATACACCAGCATGTCGCATTCGGCTATCCTGACCACGTCTTCGGCAGTGGGCTGATAATTGTGCAGATCCGCCCCGTTGTCGAGCAGGAGCACGACTTCCGCTTTGTCAGAACACCCGTCAAGGAGCCGTCTCACCCAGTCGTATTCCGGGAATGCGCATGTGACTATGACAGGCTTATCCTGTCCCTTTCCGCCCCCGGAGGCGCTCTCTTGAGCGCAGGCTGAAAAGATGAGCATCAGGAAAAGAACCAGCAGGACACATATGTGCCTTTTCATTTTCATGCAGCTACACTCCTTCCCTTTGTTTTCCTCGGAACGTGATCTCAAACTTAGATTATTATATATTCCGCGCCCCTTTCAGTCAAACAGCGGTCAGGCAAAAAGTTTTAAAAAAGCCTTGCATTTTGGGTTTTTGATGGTATAATGATTAGGCATTCGGATATGCACCATTAGCTCAGTTGGTAGAGCACCTGACTCTTAATCAGGGTGTCCCGGGTTCGAGTCCCTGATGGTGCACCAGAAAAGCCCTTCACCGGAAGGGCTTTCTTTTTACCGTATACAGGATGATAAGAGCCTCCCCCGTGGCATCGGGGGAGGCTCTTTAGTTCATTGTCCTTTACGGGCGTCAGAAGAGATCTTTATTTACCCTCTTCCTCGCCTACGGTGTACTCCTTGACGATCCCGGCCTTGTACAGCGCGTATGCGACTGCAAGGGTGAGAACGATCATTCCGAGTATGCAGTATCCCTGGTAGCTCGTCAGCTTCGGCCAGATGAGGATGCCGATGCCCATGACCACTATGGGGAACAGGGCAAGGATCCACTTGTTCTTGATCCTCTTCTTGCCCGACTGGGTGTAAACGCCCAGCAGGAGTCCTCCGAACAGAGCCGGGACCATATAGCCGGTGGCTGTGGTGATGGCCGGTGTCGAGAGGAACGGCTTGAGAGGGGTCAGGAGGAGCACGCCCACCGCTATGATCGCCAGTGTCTCAAGTGAAGAGAGGGCGATCGCCATGGTCGAGATGGCGTCAGACTCAGGCGTGTTCGAAGTGACTCCCGCGATGCTCTGCGCCGAGATGGCGACAGGCAGCTTCAGGTTCATTACGTTTCCTGTGATGAATGTGATGTATGAAGCCGATCCGAGGATGGGAGCATAGCTGATGACCTCGGAGATGGCTGAAGGGATGAACATCGCCAGAAGTGTTCCGGCTGCACCCATGACCGTTGACATGGAGGGGAAGCAGTTGTAGATGACGCAGATCGCGATCGGGATGCCCACCATGAAACCTATGGCCCCGATAGTGCCTATGCGGCCTATGAGGTGAATACTGTCGTTATATTTTTTCTCGTCCTGCATGATAAGACCTCCTTAAAACACTTTGAGCCAGAACAGCGATGAAGCCATTCCTATGATCAGGGTGAACGCCATGGTGAAGTTTCCGAGCCATGTGGCGCCTGTCTTCTTGATGAGCAGGTTCATGAGGTATGCGACGGCCAGTGACGTGAGCATAACCGCGATGTACACTCCGCCTTTTATGGCCTGGAAAGGAAGCATGACGCCCATGAGGGCAAGCATGAAGCATCCGTTCATGATGGGGCCGAATCCTCCCTGCTTCGTGCCGGCGTTCTTGATGGTGGTCACGAGAGCTTTACCGGCGAACAGGTTGAACACGTTGCCGAAGATGATGCCGATGCTCATGACGAGCATTATGGCTGCGAAGGTCGACGCGTCGGAACCCATTGCCGTCGTCATCTCCTCGAAGCCCAGGGCAGCCGTTGCCATCTGAGCCGCGATGAGCTCGTAGGTCACCGCTCCGACGACCGAAAGACGGAACCATGCCCACGCCGTGCCGATGACCGTCGACAGGGTGAACAGTCCGATAACGATCGAGATCGAAGGGACGATCGTCAGTGTGATCGTGTTCTTCTTGACCGCGTCCAGAGTCTCTTTCGGGATACCCAGCTCAAGGGCTCTCTTGGAGGTCTTCCTGTAGAAGACGACGCAGAGGCCCGCGACGAAAGCGAGACCCGCAAGGACAAGTACCATGAGTACCGGACTTGCAGCGATTTCTGCATAAGATTTCATAGTGATTCTCCTTTATCCTCTTTAAATATCTATGTCAAGCAAGCCTTACGGAAGAGGCTTTACTTCCTTGGGAATAGGGCAGTTGTAGATGCCCCTGGTGGCCCGGAAATGCTCCGCCTTCGCCTTCTCGATGAGTTCCGGCTTCTCCAGCAGCCTCAGGCCTGTCAGGGCCATCGTCTCGGCTCCGTATACCAGGCCGTCGTGGGCCAGTGCCGAGCAGGACTGCGCCGTCACCTGCCATGAGTGTCCCGGTGTTCCGATGACCTGGGTCACCGCGCCGCACTGCACTGTAGGCACCACGTATGACACGTCTCCGACGTCCGTGGATCCGGGCATCACGTAGCTGGACTTCACATAGGGGAACGGATCCGCGATCAGCTTCTCCTTGACCTTCTCAGGTGCCTTGGCGGGATCCATGTGCCCGCTCAGCGATGCGATACCGGACCGGATGTTCGCGGGGGTGAGGGTGGCGTACATCTCGTCTCCCACTTTCCTGGCCTCGTCAGAGAACTTCTGGGGACCCAGCTCCTGCATGCAGTCGCTCATGACTTCCGCCAGCGTGTCGTTCGGGATGTAGTCGGAAAGACCCGTTATGATCTCGTACCTGACCTGGGTCTCCGTCATGTGGGCAGCGCCCTCGGCGCATTTCACGACTCTGGGATACAGCTCCATGACCTGGTCGTTCTTGGGAGCCCTGATGAAGTAGAGCAGCTGTGCGGAATCCTGGACCACGTTGGGAGCGCCGCCGCCGACGTCCTCGAACGCATAGTGGATCCTGGCCTCGGGGATGACGTGCTCGCGCAGGAAGTTCACGCCTATGTTCATGATCTCGGCTGCGTCAAGTGCGCTCCTTCCCAGATGAGGGGAGGCAGCCGCGTGCGCGGCCTTGCCGGTGAACCAGAAACGTACGTGGATGTTTGCTAGGGTCGAACCGCTCATAATGGAGTTCGTGTCGCCGGGATGCCATGTGATGGCCACGTCACAGCCGTCGAACACTCCGTCCCTTGCCATGAACGTCTTGCCGCAGCCGGATTCCTCCGCGGGGCATCCGTAATAGATGACGGTCCCGGGGACACCCTTCTCCGACATGTAGTCCTTGAGGGCCGTCGCTGCGGACATCGATGCCGCGCCGAGTATGTTGTGGCCGCAGCCGTGGCCGTTACCGCCCGGCCCCACCGGATCCTTGGTGCCTAAAGCAGCCTTCTGCGAGAGCGAAGGCAGCGCATCGAACTCGCCCAGGAAAGCGATGACCGGCTTGCCGCTCCCCCATGTCCCGCTGAAAGCGGTCTCGATGCCGGCAAGCCCCTTTTCGACTTTGAAGCCCTGTGCCTCAAGGGCGCCCATCAGTGTGGCGGCCGACTTGTACTCCATGAAACCCAGCTCCGGTGTTTCCCATACTCTGTCAGAGACGTTCGTGAAGAAGTCCTTCTTCTCTTCGACGAGGCTGACGATCCTGTCCTTTGAATCCATTTCTTTCTCCTTTCCTATCTGCCCGCTCTGACGCAGGCGGCCTGAAAAACAAAAACTGCACCATGCCCAAAGCACGATGCAGTGTCGTTACATCTCTGCTTTCAGGTCCTGTGGCTGTAACACAGTCCCCGAATGCCGACCGTTGTTACAGATTGATTATGCCAGTTCGCGTTCTTCCTCGTTATTGTTTTCCACGCCAAGAACCAGAACATTATTCATGTTCTGGGAATTATTGCGGTTATTGATAACTGAAGAAGATACCGTTCTGTACATACGACCTGTTCCGATCCGAAATGTGAACAAATTGTTAATAATGACAATATATACCCAAAAGTGTTATCTGTCAATTATAAAAATGCATTTTCTTCCGATTGTTTTTCATTTTATCTGAATATCTGTCAACGGGCCCTGTCCGTGGTTTTTCATCCTCCTGCCGGATAGGGCCTTACTGGTCCCTGAGCCTTCTGTCGCTCCTGACAGCGATCCTGGTGCCTGCAGTCTGGAATATCTGTACCATCAGGATCAGGAATATCACGGCAAATATCATGACGAGGTATTTGTACCTGTAGTATCCGTAGTTGATTGCTATCTTGCCAAGGCCTCCGCCGCCGAGGATACCGCTCATGGCGCTGTACCCCAGTATTGTGGTGATGGCAGTTGTGGCGTTGGCTATGAGAGAAGGCACCGATTCGGGTATCATCACTTTAGTGACTATCTGCCAGGGCGTGGCGCCCATGCTGTGAGCCGTCTCTATGAGGTTAGGGTCCACTTCACGCAGACATGCTTCCGCGAGCCTCGCTATGAAGGGAAATGCTGCGACGACCAGCGGCACAATTGTGGCCCTCGTTCCCACGGACGTTCCGACGATGGCCCTTGTTAGAGGGATCACCAGTATCATCAGTATGAGGAACGGCACCGATCTGAGCAGGTTGATCATGGTCCCGAGAAGACTGTGGAGCCATTTAGGAATGGGCGCTATGCCTTTTTCTTCTCCGATCACCAGGATCACTCCCAGGGGAAGCCCGATGACTATGGCAAAGAACGTGGAGAGCACGGTGACGTAAAAGGTCTCCCATATGGCAAGAGGGAACTCGTTCTTAAGTATCTCCACAGCCTGAACGACCGCTTCAGGTGAGAATATCCTGTCAAGCATTCACCTTCACCTCCTCTGCCACTACGCCCTTGACATTAAGGTATTCAAGGGCCGTATTCACACTTTCGTCCCCTCCGGTTATGCCGAGGAGCATGGAACCGAACACCCTGCCCCCAATGCTCCTGGTGGAAGCGGCAGAAATGTTGGCTGCTATTCCCTTTTCTATAGCCATGCGGGCGATCAGGGGAGTGCCGGTTATCTCCTCTCCGTTGAATACT
>JAGACT010000226.1 GCA_017613995.1 Eubacteriaceae bacterium | reverse complement strand
TCGAGGTTCTGGACGGTGAGCTGAAGCATGTGGACGGCACGAAGGAGGCTCCCCTCTCCTCGGAATGGAACTACAGCTTCACCTACGCAATCCTTCGGGACGGGGACGGAGCGGTAATGGACGTGCTCTACGACAGCGGCCACTCGGATTATGAGGAAGTCTGGACTGTAAAGATGAAGATCACAGACTTCGGATTCAGATACGCTCTTTTTCTAAGGCTCCTGCATCTGGGATTTGTCATGAGATACGCTGTATATGCCGTAATCATCCTGTCGCTGGCTTTTGCCGTCATCTCCTTCGCAGAGCTGATGAAAGCCGCCGGGCATGTACCGGATCGGGAGGAACTCTCGCCGGGTCCCTTTTCGAAGATCCCCTTCGATCTTCTTGCGGTTTTCTGGGGAGCCGCGGTATTCGGCGCTGTAATGCTTGCCGATATGGCAAACCTGGAACCCTTCGCGGAGATCATCGTCTTGGCGCTCATCGGCATCCTCGGAGCGTGCGCGGCACTGGGTCTCTTAATGGGGGCCGCGGTCCGCATCAAACAGGGGGATCTCATCAGAGGCAGCCTCGTCTTCAGGCTCATGTCCCTGGCCCTCAGGGGCGTGAGTAAAATGATATCGGCACTGAGAAAAGCCTTCTCGGTAATGGCAGCGCTCCTGGGCAGCGTACCGCTGGTCTGGAAGAGCCTTCTGGCAATGATCGTGCTCAGCGCCGCGGAGCTCTCACTGATCGTGGTTTTCAGATGGGACATGGATCTGATGATACTGGCGTTCGCCTTCGAAAAGATCCTTGTGAGCTGTGCGGTGATGTACATGGCCGTTAGCATGAAAAAACTCAAAGCCGCGGGCGCAGCCCTGGCGGGGGGTGATCTTTCCTATGTGACGGACACGAAGGGCATGATCTGGGATCTGAAGGAACACTCAGAGGATCTGAACAGCATCGCAAAGGGCATGGGCATCGCGGTGGAGGAGCGTCTCAGGAGCGAACGGATGAAGACGGAACTGATCACAAACGTCTCCCATGACATAAAAACTCCCCTGACTTCCATAATCAGCTACGCTTCCCTGATCGGCAGGGAAAAGCATGAAAGCGAGACCGTAAACCATTACGCCCAGGTGCTCGTTAAGCAGTCGGAGAGACTCAGAAGGCTCCTGGACGATCTGGTGGAGGCATCGAAGGCCTCCACCGGGAACCTGGATGTGGAACTGTCGGAATGCAGCGCCTCCATGTTCATTTCCCAGGCCGCGGGAGAATATGAGGACAGACTTAGGGAAGCGGATCTTGAACTGATCACGAAGCTTCCCGAGCAGGACATCAGGATAATGGCGGACGGAAGGCGCATGTGGAGGATCTTCGACAATCTGATGAACAACATAGTGAAATATGCACAGAAAGGCACCCGGGTATACCTGAGCCTGGAGCAGGTAAAAGGCAACGCTGTCATAACCTTCAAAAATACCTCCCGGGATAAACTGGACATGACGGAAGAGGAGCTGATGGAACGCTTCACCCGGGGGGATGTGTCCCGCAGCACGGAAGGCAACGGGCTGGGGCTGGCGATAGCGAAAAGCCTTGCGCAGCTCCAGGGAGGAGAGCTGAGGATATTCATCGACGGAGACTTCTTCAGAGCAGTGCTGTGCTTCCCCGCGATAGAAAAATAATAAAATCGGAGGATATCGCATCCTCCGATTTTTTGCATCAGTCTCTGAGGGATCTCAGCAGCGGATAGAGCTTTCTGAAGATCCGGTACTTCTCGTCGTACTTTTCAGCTCTGGAGCTGTCCGGGTATACGGTCTGTGATGTGCGGATCAGCTTTTCGCAGGCCTCGTCCACCGAGGAGTATTCACCGCATCCCACCATGGCCAGGATCGCGGCCCCGTAGGAGGGTCCCTGTTCCGTCGCAGGGATGTCTATGGGAGTATTGAGCACGTCCGCCATGATCTGTCTCCATACCCTGCTTTTCGCTCCCCCTCCGCAGAGGGTGGTCTCGATGATCCTGTCATTCGACAGCTTCGCTGTCTCCAGGCAGTCGCGCAGGGGAAAGGCAACTCCCTCCATCACGCTGCGGGACATGGCTGCGCGGGTGGTGGAAGATGAGAGATTGATAAAGGCTCCCCTGACATCCACGTCGTTGTGGGGGCTTCTCTCCCCCGCCAGGTACGGGACGAAGATGGTGCCGTCCACGTCGGAAGACGCGATATCCCTCTCGTCGGCATCGTAATCGCCGGAGAGCAGGATATCCTCCAGCCACCATTTGCGGCAGGATGCCGCTGAAAGGATGCATCCCATCTGATGCCACTTGCCGTCGGCGTGGCAGAAGGAGTGCAGGGCGTTGTTCCCGTCCGAGGAAAAGATGTCGGAGGATATGAAAACGGTGCCGCTGGTACCCAGGGATATGTTGCAGGAACCGTTCTCCACGGTGCCGGTTCCCACCGCCGCGGCGGCGTTGTCGCCGGCTCCCGCGGTGACGACGGCGTTGGGAAGGCCGTAGCGCTGCCTGACTCTGCCCACCACTTCATAGGATTCCCGGAGCGGGGGAAGCCATTCCTCCTTTACGGAGCATATCTCGCACAGGCGGCGGCTCCAGGTACGGTTCTTCACATCCAGCAGCAGAGTGCCGGAGGCGTCGGAATAGTCGCAGGAGAGCTCCCCCGTGAGAAGATACACCAGATAGTCCTTCGGGAGCATGATCGACGCGATCCTTGAAAAGTTC
>JAGACT010000225.1 GCA_017613995.1 Eubacteriaceae bacterium | reverse complement strand
GATGCCGCCGGAGAAACCGCTGATGGTCCCCTCGGACCTGATGTATGAATCCTTTATGGTAAGGGCCGGAGAGGGATATCCCCTCATGCCCGTGGATCCTGTCAGCTCGAGAGTCACGCCGTCAAGGACAAGGGATTCTCCGACGAATATGCAAGTGCCGCTTGAGGCGCCGCACGCTATGGAAATGTTGCCCGGGCCCCTGAAGGTGGTGGCAGCGTTGAGGGTCACGATGTCATCGTAGCCGCCGCTGAGGAAAGTGTCTTTCGTGAAATCTACGGTCAGACCGCCGATCCAGCTCCTGAGGGAGCCTCCCGGCGCACCGAATCTGCCGCCCATGGTCAGTGTGTCCGACACGGAATCATACGCAGCGATCCTTTCGGGGTATTCCGCCGAAGGGCTGTAGGTGACATCCGCCAGGATGTCGTCTTTGTTTTCTCCGGTAACGCCCACATCCTCAACGTACAGGGCATATTCCACTGCGGTTTTAGGAGAGATTATGATGTTGTCAGCCAGGCTGCCGTCAGCGGCAACGATGGCCCCGTCTTTGATATATGCTCCTACGGGATAAAAGATCTCACACCCGTCAAGGACGATGCCGCCCGTGAAGCCGCTTATTGTTCCTTCGGATAAGATGTAGGAGTTGGAGATTATGAGAGCAGGAGAAGAATATCCCCTGATTCCCGATGATCCGGTAAGCATGAGGGTGATACCGTCAAGGACGAGCTGTCCGCCCGCGGAGATGCAGCTGTCGGACTCTCCGGCGCAGGCTATCCTCAGAATGCCGGGCCCTGTGAAAGTCGTGCTGCTCCCGAGGCTCACGATGTCGTCATGACCGCCTCCGAAATATGTATCTTTCTCTATGCTTACGGTTAGGCCATTGATCCAGCTCCTCAGGGAACCGCCCGGCGCGCCGAAACTACCGGCCATCTTAAGGGTATTTGTCTCGATATCGTACGCAGCAGTCCTTTCGGGATATTTATCGGATGGACTGTAGCTCTCGTTTTGAAGGATATCCGCTTTATTCTCGTCAGTGACGTCCACGTCCTGGACGCGCAGGCCGTAATCTTCGGCTGCGGCTGCCAGGCCCAGCATGGGAAGAAGCGCTGCAGTCATGGCGACCGCCAGCAGTATGGATATGAGACGCATTCTTGTCTTCATCGTGTATTCTCCTGCTTTCTGTTAGTTTTGAATATCTATATCGCTTGTGTTTTTCTCTCTATTTCAGCTCTCGTTTCGGAAATAACGGAAACGAAGCTGGCCGCAGCGTCAAGAGCTCTTTTGGAATAGAACTCCGCCCGTGACTTTTTCCCGCCCTTTATCTTCATGCCGGCAGGAGGCATTATGCCGAAGTTCGCGTTCATGGGCTGAAAGTCCCCGGGCACGGATCCTCCCGTGGATATGTACCGGGCCATTGCTCCCGTCATCATCTCCGGCGGGAACACCAGTCTGCCGAGTCCCGCGGCCCTTCTCGCGGCGTTGATCCCCGCCACGAAACCGGAGGCGCAGGATTCTATATATCCCTCCACCCCGGTCATCTGTCCCGCGAAGAACAGGTCTTTCCTGTCTCTCATGGAATAGTTGCCGTCAAGCAGCGAGGGCGAGTCGAGGAAGGTGTTCCTGTGCATGACGCCGTATCTGAGGAACTCCGCGTTCTCCAGCCCCGGTATCATCCTGAAGACCCTTTTCTGCTCTCCCCAGGTGAGATGGGTCTGGAATCCCACGATATTGTACATGGTGCCCTCTTCGTTCTCTTTCCTGAGCTGCACCACGGCGTAGTAGGTCTCTCCCGTTTCCGGGTTCCGGATCCCCACGGGCTTCATGGGACCGTAGCGGAGAGTGTCCTCTCCTCTCGACGCCATGACCTCGACAGGCATGCATCCCTCGAATACCTTGAGGCTGTCACCCTTCTCGAAATCGTGGAGCTCAGCCGTCTCCGCCCCCAGAAGGGCCCGGTAGAAGGCCTTGTATTCCTCTTCCGTAAAGGGGCAGTTCACGTAGTCCGCGGTGCCCTTTCCGTATCTCGACGCGAAGAAGGCCTTTTTCATGTCCACGGTGGAAGCGTCCACTATGGGGGCCGCCGCGTCGTAGAAGTACAGCCGCCTGTCGCCTGTGATCCTCTTTATCTCCTCCGCCAGAGCGTCGGAGGTGAGGGGCCCCGTGGCCACCACCGTCACGTCGGAAAAGTCCAGTGAGGTGATCTCGCGGCTCACGGTGTCTACCGACGGGCAGTTCCTGATCTTCTCCGTCACGTATCCCGAGAAAAGGTCCCGGTCCACGGCAAGGGCGCCTCCGGCCGATACCCGTGAGGCGTAGGCCGCTTCCATCACCAGGGAGCCCATCCTGAGAAGCTCCTCCTTGAGAAGGCCTCCCGCGTTCGTCAGCTCCGCGGATCTCAGGGAATTGGAACACACCAGCTCGCAGAAACCGTCGGATCTGTGGGCGGGGGTCTTCTTTTCCGGCTTCATCTCGTAAAGAGTGACATGGGCGCCGCAGGACGCGGCCTGCCAGGCGGCCTCGCAGCCGGCCAGGCCGGCTCCTATAACGTTTATGTTAATCATCTGGCGTACCAAGGATCACTCCTCGTTCTCCTCTGTCTCTTTCTT
>JAGACT010000224.1 GCA_017613995.1 Eubacteriaceae bacterium | reverse complement strand
GACGTTTTCCTCGCTGAGGTCCTCATATGCGGTATTGACCAAGTTTTCGCAGAGGGCATCCGTCCCGCCGGGACTTATCAGTCTCTCATCCATATATATATCTCCCTGTTGCTGTGATCTTTGCCGCGGGAGCGCTGTCCCGCGGCGGGGTGAGAGCGGCTCTCCCCGATTAAAGGATAATGCATGATCCTACTACAGTCAAGGAAAAAATGGTCCTCTGCCCCTTCGGGGGAAGACTGCCTCAAAGCGATTTTTTTATCCTGATCCGGCCCGCCGTATAGTATAATCCCAGAGGGAGGCGTCATAAGCCTTCCCGTGCAGGGAGGAAGTCATGGGCATATTTACGGGAAAACGGGTACTGCTTTCGGATAGCCAGGAGGCGGCCCTCAGGGCGGTCGAAAAGGAAAGAAACACACAGAGGCTCCTTACGGCGGCGAACAGGTCGGGATACTACCGTGTCCGTGCAGCGGCCTGCGCCAGGCTGGGCATGCATCAGAAAGCAGCGTATGAGATCGCGCTGCATGATCCGGATGAGGCGGAATGCCTCCGTGCCCTGGAGGAGACGGACTGGTCGGGCCAGGATGCCCTGCTTTCGGACATCGCGGCCTTTTCGTCCCATCCCTCCGTGGCCATCAGGGCCCTGGAGAAACTGGAAAGCCCCGACGTCATAGCCCGGGCCGCCGTCAGTACGAAGGATACGGAGGTGGCCCTCAGGGCGCTGGAGCTGCTCTCGAAGGACAGGCACTTCGAGCTGGTCGCGTCGGAGTCGTCGGACCCGCGGGTCGTCGAAAGAGCCCTCGGCGGGATACACAATCCGAAGACCCTGGCAAAGCTCCTGAGCCGTTCCCCGAAGATCGCTGCGGTGGCGCGGGAGCGCGGGGGATCGAAGATCATCAGCGCCGTGGTAACGGGAGAGCTGGCAGCGTTCTGCTGTCCCGACGGCAGGTTCCATGACTTCGAAGAGAAAAAGGAATGGCATGATCTGGGATACAGCGACGACGACGATATGAAGGCCCGCAGGGGATATTATACGGTGGAGAAAAAGTGCCGCAACTGCGGATATACCGCCGGGTGAAGCGCTGTCCGCTCCCCGGGGTATCTCAGTTATTTCCTCTTGCAAATCAGGTGCCTTTTGGAATATACTGTATATGGTATTTATTAATCAAATTTGATGTCCGAAAATAACTCGGATATCGGTCCCCTGAAAAAAAAAGGAGGTTTGTTAAATGGCAAAAGTAACACCAAAAGAGAATTTTCTGAAGCTTGGCAGGGGTGAATTCCCTTACTATGTACCCTTCTACAGCATCCTGGGTGACCCGTACCTGGGAGAATGCGCCGTGAAGGGCTGCCGTATCGGGTTCTTTAAGGATACCGCCCGTCAGGGAGGCACCGACATGTGGGGCGTTCCCTACGCCAAGCCCTCATCCGTCGTCGACGCCATGATGCCGGATACACGTATCAACATCCTGGAGGACATAGGTGACTGGACAAAGGTCATCAAGTTCCCGGAGCCCCTGGACGTGGACATCAACGCGGCATACGAGGACAACCTTAAAAGGATCGACCGTACCCAGAGCTGCCTGTCGTTCGGCCCCGGTTTCGGACCGTTCCAGGAACTGGTGGCCCTCATGGGATTCGAGGGAGGCCTGTGCGCCCTCATGGAGGATCCCGATGAAGTGAGCGCGATGCTCAATGCCATGGTAGACCACATCATGCCCTACTACAAGAAGGCATTCGAGGTCGTACAGCCCGATTTCTGGCAGATGACCGACGATACCTGCGCCAAGCTGGCGCCCTTCTTTTCGCCCGCCATATATGAGGAAGTGTTCCTGCCCATCTACATGAAGCTGGCGGAGCCCGCCAGGGAGAACGGCGTGCCCGTGCTCTTCCACAACTGCGGCAACACCACCCCGTTCCTGGAGTTCATGTACCAGTTCGGAGTCCGGGTCACCGAGCCCTTCCAGGAGAGCAACGACATAGTCGCCTGCCAGGAGCAGTTCAAGGGAAGAATGTCCTTCGTGGGACACTGGGGCTGGGGACAGCACATCCCGAAGGGATACCCCGATTTCGACGAGGAAGAATTCCGTCAGGATATCCGCAACACCATCGACGAATGCTCCGTCCACGGAGGATACGCCTTCGCAGGCTTCCCGATCGGCGCTGTAGGCGACACGGCGGTCAAGAGAGCGTACAATATCATGCGTGACGAAGCGCACTGGTACGGAAGAAAGGTTTACGGTTACACTGAAGACTGAAAAAAATGAAATTTCTGATCATCGGCGGATTTCTCGGCTCGGGTAAGACAAGCCTGCTGCTCCAGCTCGCCACATATATGCGTGAGACCCTCGGCATAGAGAAAACCGTTATACTGGAGAACGAAATAGGACAGGTAGGCATTGACGACAACGTGCTTTCCGGTGCGGGCTACAACGTTCAGGGAATGTTCGCGGGCTGCGTATGCTGCACCCTGGCAGGCGAACTGACTCTCACGGTGCAGGCCATCGAGCGCGATATCGCTCCCGAATGGATCATCATGGAGGCCACTGGCATGGCTTTCCCCCAGAACGTGAAGGAGAATCTCTCAGACGTGCTGGGCATCGATCCCCGCATCTGCTGCCTGGTGGACGTCAAGCGCTGGCCCCGCCTTCTCAAGCCCATGGAGCATCTTCTGCCCATGCAGCTGACGGAAGCGAATGTGGTCCTCATGAACAAGACGGACCTGGTCAGCGGGGAAGAACTATCATCCGTCCGCGAAAGCGTGGAGAGCTTCTGCGGTGCGGACACCAGGATCTATGAGGTCAGCCTGGTGTCCGGGATAGACGCCGGTATCCTCGGCGACATTCTCGGCATCGGGGAGTGAGCTGCCTGAAACGGTTTCAGTATCAATAACCCAATAGCCGTCCGGTAAGGGAAAGTATCCCCCGCCGGACGGCTTTCTTTGTTAAAAACCGGAGGCTTTATGCCTCCGGACATGTATCAGCGTGATCCTATTCGGGATCCCTTCCGACGGTCTTTCCCGCGTCGTTCACGTAACTGTAGTAGTACTCCTTGATCTCCTGGTATGCCGCGCTGGCCGCGTCCCCGTCGATACCCATGGTACGGCTGTATACGATGCATCCCTCTTCGTACTCATAGACAGTCTCCCAGGTGCCGTTAACATTCTTCCTGGTGCTTGTTTCCAGTTCCCCGTCGGAGTTGTATACGTTTATCAACTCCTCCACCAGAGTGCCGTTGAGGTACGTCTGTTTTTCGAGGAGATCTCCGTCGTCGCTTAAGGTATAGGTATATTCGAATCCGGTATTGTCGGCCAGTATCCGTCCGTCGGCGTCATACTTCAGAGTATACCACTCCGGTATGTCCGCGTAGGGCTGCATCACGTCGTAGGATCCGTCGTCGTTGTAGACGTACTTCTTTGCCTCCCTGCCGTTTCTTGTCTCCTTTACGACTCGGCCGTCCTCGTACTCGTAGAGGATCTCGGTCTCCTTCGTGCCGTATGACAGGTCCGCCCTCCGAACTTCCTTCGTCAGCAGCCCGTCCTCATACGTGTATTCCACGCGGACTTTGTAGCTGTACTCCATATATTCGTAGGTGGCGATGTTGCCGTCTTCGTCATAGGTCCACTCCGCGTTCCAGGCTCCGTCGAGGTATTCGACGGACTTTCTGTTCTGTTCGTCCAGATCCCAGCTGCGGGTAGACCTGACTCTGCCGTCCACCACGTAGATCTGCTTTACACGGTACCATTCGTCTTTTTTGCCCGACGAGCCCGAGCATCCGCAGAGGATGAAGATCAGCGCGATTACCAGCGCAATGCATCTTTTTTTCTCTGTTCTAGTCATCTTGTTTTCCTTTCTGTCATTAGACCGATACTTTTTTATCGCCGTTCTATTTGAAAAAAGTGGTCCACACGGAATCAGCTGCCTTTTTCCTGGTGGCCTCGTCCTTTTCCCAGCTGTCGTCGTTTCTGAGCTTTTCCATGAGCTCCCGGAGCTCTTCGTCAGTGTACTTCATTTTTATTTCCTCCTGCTGTATTCGTCCGCGAACCGGTATACGGCTTCCACGTTTTCGTTTCTGGCGTCATTGGCGCACAGAAGGGGTTTGTTGATGCTGAATACGAAGCCTCCTGCCGGCGCGAAGGTGTCAAAGCTCTTCTTGGCGTAATCCACGCACTCTTCCCTGGTGCCGTACTTCAGAAGATCCACGGTGATCCCGGTGGCCAGAGCCTGATATCCTCCGACTATCCTGTGGGCTTCGAAGGGATCGTCCTGATCCAGCATGATGAGCACTCCTCCCTTCGGCAGGTCGCACATCCTGTCGAGGGTGCTCAGAAACATTCCTTCACCCTTGAGGAAGATGTTCACCCCGACCTCCATGAGGGGCCTCAGATCGCCCTCGAAATCCCTGAAGAAAAACTCGTCGTACTGCTTCGGCGAAAGGAAGCATTCGCTGTGGTAAACACTGCGTCCCAGGGGGAAGCTTTTCCCTTCGTAATCCTTCGGATCCCAGTTCCTTTTGTTTGCCTCCCGTATGGCTCTGCAGGCCTCCCTTACGGTATCCGGCCTTCTTCTCAGGTCGATGAGTGTCCCCTTAATGCCTCTGAGCACATCGAAAAGGGTGTTCAGGGGGGAGGTATAGGACGGCATCGTGAAGCCCAGGGGCATCAGTATCTGTCTTCTTTCGTATTCGCGGTCCATCAGTTCCCTGAATTCGTTGTGGACAGCTGTCCTATGGGCGGCGAGCTTCATCGCTTCGTAGAGCCTGTCCTTATCCCAGTCGAGGGCGGGTACCTTCTGCATCTTCTTTTTCCTGTAAAACGCGGTGAAATCCCGGATCAGTTCGTCGTACTCGCTCTCATCCATGAAGTTGGCTCCCGCCTGGTTGTGCTGGATGGTGATCCCGTCCGGCGCCAGAACGTATTCGTCACTGCCCATGGCCTGATAGATGTCGGGCCTTTTAATGAATCCTGAATCCAGGATAAAACAGTCAATGGGGATCTCGTCCAGGAACGAAGTATAGATCTCCGCCGCCCTGGCGGGCTCGTCCTTCACCGCGTCGAACGTCGTTCCCGCATAGGCGAAGGGCCATCCCGTGATCTCGATATCCACCGGGATCTTGTCCGGCTTCCCGAAATCCACCGCCCTGATAAAATCATTTTTTCTCTGTACCAGTAAATCCTCTGTCATGTCATTCACCTCTTTTCCCATATCCTTATTATAGCACATCTGGGGCGGACGTGCTCACCTCAAATGCATCCGCGGATATCGGTCTGCGGATATTTACGCATTTTAAAAGGGCCCTTCGGCCCTGCGGGATCATTCTGTCTTCGGAAGCATTTCTCCGAGCATTTCGGAGAATCTGTCGAGCCAGGGGATAAGTATCTCCATGTTCGGCTCGTAGCCAAGGCCGCTCCATGTTCCGGTCCCCGCGGCTTTCCTTGCGATGCCGGTCAGGAAAGCCACGTCGTCCTCCAGTGAGGCGCTCTCCCAAGGGAGCTCGTCGATATCAAAGGAAGCCGTACCCGGCGCGATATCATTGAGCTCTCTGAGTTCCGCCAGAGCGTCTGTCAGAGCTTTCCCGGAAGGCGTCATCTCGGTACCGGACGCGGCGTAAAGCAGTACTTCCAGAAAACACTCGAATCCACGGTTCGACATGGACAGCCATTCCTCCGCCGGTGAGCTGGCGTTTGCCCTTATTACATTGCTCATTCCTGTTAATTCTCCTTTTCTTCCTCCGGAACCGGGCTGTAGGTCCTTATTATCTCCAGTATGTCCGTTTCGTATATGTTTCCGCCCAGAACGCCGCCGTCCGCCGAAAAAGACAGGGAACGGATATCCCGGGGATCCTCCTCATAGGGGGAGGAGGGCAGCACGCCCGGGGCAAAGTACTCCCGGAGATACTTCAGTGCGTTCCCTGCGGGGAAAACGACGTTTCCCTCTCCCTCCGGGATCCCCAGGGACTCGAAACGGCGCAGTATCTCTTTCGTGCGCAGATTGCAGGCGTTGCCGTCCTCCCGGCTGACCAGCCATGCAGGCTGCAGTCTTACTGGGACGGATGCCTTTATCAAACACTCTGCGAAATACATGACGGGCTCGAATGGGATCGTCTCCTGATGGAAGGCGTCCACGGAGAGCATCAGATCGTTTACACCGCTTTCCGCCAGATCCCGGGCGGTCCTTTCGATCATCCCGCTGTTTTTCGAGAAATAACCGCTGGTTATGACCTGTCTTGAGCCTATGCCCAGTTTCGCCGCCTCCCGGTGGATGGCGCAGACCGTATCCGGGAAAAGAAGCGGTTCTCCTCCGAAGACCATCAGGGTATCTATGGGGTAACGGGAGCATACGCTGCGGAGCGCCTCAAGCACCGCCTGCGTATCCAGGTGACCGGTGCTCTGCGTGGAATCCCCGTTCTGGCAGTGCCTGCATTTTCCCGTACAGGAGCCGGTCACGGCTATCTCGATCCTGCTGAGATTTCTAAGGTATTCGTTCACAGCTTCGTCCTTACCACCATGCACAGCGCCCCGGCCAGCGCTAGGCCGATCCCGGAAAAGAAAAAGACGGACGCTCTGTGGTGCAGTCTGGCATACATTGCCGCTGAGCCGTCCAGTACGTGGTAATAAGCGTACAGATTCCATGCGGCGAGAAGCAGGGCCAGCACGCAGGATACTATCAGTATGATGCCTGTGACCGTCATCAGTTTTTTCATTGGTTCCTCCCTTTGTTCACGGCCTGATGTGACCTTTTATCTGAGAATACAATGTATCGGCGACGGACTGCAGAGTTCCTTCGAAGTCGGAGTCGATCAGTACGATCCTTTCTCCCGAACGGGCGAAGCCTTCGGCGAAGTTCCTGTTGTCCTCCTTCAGACCTTCCGCGGTGCAGCCGGTATCGCGGAAGCGGTGTTCTATGTCCGATTCGTGGTCCACTATCTTATCGAAGCTGCTGTCTATGTACCTGTCGGTCATGACCAGGCATACGAAGCTTATCGAATCGGGACTCAGATCCTGCAGGTCGGCTCTCCAGTCGAAGGGGATGTAGCAGCCTTCGACCGTCAGGTCCTGGCGGTTCTCCGCGGCGGTCCTGATCATCTCCCTGACGATGGGCCACAGATACTCTGTGAGTTCATCGTCGTCCTCGGGCGTAAGGCCGGTGTTGCCGCTTCGTATAAGACCCATCTTAAGATGGTCGATGGACAGGTATGGGTATTTCAGGCGATCCAGCATCATCCGGGCGAGAAGGGTCTTGCCGGTATGGGATGCGCCGGTAATCAGTATTATCATTTTTCCCTCCGCAGGGGCCTTGCGGATATGTTCCGTCCGTTTCTCAGGCCCTGCTGAATATCCTGTCGGCGGCGCTGATGACCATGCCGAGATTTTCGATATCCTTCAGTACGTCCCCGGTCTCCAGGGAATGGTTGGCCCCGTCTGTCACCGTGCAGTGAAGGGAGCTTTCCCCGCACAGCCTCAGACAAGTATCCTTATCCAGCATTGGATCGGCGCTGCCGCAGAACACTTCGCCCCGCAGGTTCGGATGATCGAAGGTTTCGGCTATGGGCGTGAAGATGATCATGTCGGCGTCGATCCCGTGCTCTTCGCAGTACCGGGCCATCACCGCTGTCCCGATGCTTTTTCCGACGAAGACCACCCTGTCGAAGGAAGCGAGATCCGTTTTTCCGAGACCCTCCTCTGCCTGGGAATAAGCTGTGCCGAGGGCTTCCTTCAGCTTCTGCCGGTCCTTTTTCACGGAGGACGCGGCTCCGGACAGCTCGAAGGTGAGCTCGATCAGATCGAAGCCGTGCTTATGAGCTGCTTTTTTCGAATAATACATTAGGGGCTTGTCGTTGTGATAGCCGGCCCCCGGGAAGAAAACGGCAAGTTTCCTGTCCATAGGATGTTCTCCTTTTCCATCATGATCCTGCGCTGCTGCGCAGGTACCGGGAATATTGTATCACCTGAGCACGGAGGCTTCAAGAAGATGAGCAGATCGGGAAGAGCTGTTTTCCCGGAGACAGCCTGGACCTGAAAAAAAGAGATTTTTCGGAAAGGACGTGATATACTGAATATAACAGAAATGGTACAAAGAGGTTGAAGAAAATGACACTAACACCGAAAGAGAACTATCTCAGAATGCTCAACAGAGAGATCCCCGAGTATGTTCCCTCGAACTACGATCCCTACAGGAACATGGTCTCGGAGGAGCTGCTCACGCCCCAGTCCGCGCCGGAAGGCATCTACATCAGTTCCTTTGGGGTGGAATACGTCGGATGCGAGTCCATGAACATGGGAGCCATGCCCAACCCGAACAAGATACTCTGCCCGGACATCACCCAGTGGGACCGCTACATCATAAAACCCGACGTATCGGACCGGGACTGGGAAGGATACTATAAGGCCCAGGAAGGAAACTGGGACCGGGAGAACAGGGTGCTGACCGTCGGAGGAGCTGACTACTGGCTCACCGCCGTATCGTTCCTTGGGATGCAGAACACGGTCCTGGCCATGTACGAGGAGCCCCAGGCCCTCAAGGACATGCTGGAGTATGTATCGGAATTCTATATCGAGGTCCTCAAGCAACAAATCTACTATACCCATCCCGACATCCTTTCAATGATGGATGACGACGCTTCATATCTGAATCCGTTCTTCTCGCTGGAGATGTACAGGGAGTTCTTCAAGCCCCTGCAGCAGAAGCACATAGACATTGCCCATGAGAACGGGATGCTGGTGACCCGTCATGACTGCGGAAGATGCGAACCTTTCGTGGGGGACTGGATCGAGATGGACGTCAGGGCATGGGGCCCCGCTCAGATCACCAACGACCTGAAGGGGATAAAGGCAAAGTACGGCAACATGATAGCCATCGACGGAGGCTGGGACAGCCAGGGAGAACTCGGCAGAGGGGACGTACCCATACCGAAGCTCAGGGATGCCCTGGCGGAGTATGTGGATACCCTGGCTCCCGGAGGAGGATTCGTCTTCGGAGCCCATCTCGGCGGGAACAGGAAGGATCCTGCTGTCATGGAGCGCAATCAGATCATAAGGGATTTCTACGAGGACTACGTAAGGAATTACTACAGGGATCGTCAGGAAGCGTGAATCCCTTCACGGGAGCCGCGCTGAAGACCTGCGGCAGCAGCGTCTGACGAAATGGATAAACCGGCATCGTGCCGGATCACAGGAGAGCAAAATGGATTACGAAGAAATGTTCGCGGATTTCGAGTTCAACGGCAAGCCGGAGGAGATAATACGCAGCGTGAACGGCCTTGAACTGCCGGAGGATTATCTCTCCTTCATGGAGGAGCATAACGGGGGGGAGGGCCCCCTGGGGGAGAACTGCTACGGATGCTTCTACCCTCTGGAGGAGCTGTCCGATGTAAACGACGAATACGAGGTGCAGAAATGGTGGCCCGGTTTCGTGGTCCTGGGATCCGATATGGGCGGAATGCTCTGGGCTTATAATCCAGTAAAGAAGATATACTGCCAGATCGACAGCTGCAACACGGACGACGACACATACAGCACCGCTGCCGGTTCCCTGTGGGAATTCCTGCAGAAAATGGATAAGGAACTGGCCTGACGGCCCATACGATTACGACAGGACGGCTAATTATGGACACAGAGAAAAAAACAGGAATACTGGACGGCACGACGCTGAAGTTCATTGCCATGATATCCATGGTGCTGGATCACATCGGTGACAATTTCTTCCCGGCTCAGACGTGGATGAGGATAGCGGGAAGGATAGCCATGCCCGTCTTCGCATTCTGTCTGTGCGAGGGATTCTGTCATACCCATGACAGGATCAGGTACCTGAAGAGGATGCTGCTGTTCGGCCTGATAAGCGAGGTCCCCTTCGATCTGGTGACATCGGGAAAGATCCTGGAATTCTCCCACCAGAACATCATGCTCACTTTCTGCTGGGCGATGATCTGCCTGATGTGCGCTGAGAAGATCCTGGAAAAAGGCAGGAACTTCCGGGTGTATCTGGGGGTGTTTCTGACCGCTGCGTGCTTCATGGCGTCGGCGATCCTTCTCGGACTCGATTACAGCATGGTCGCGGTGGCCCTGATCTGCGTATACTACGTTCTGCGGGAGCGGGCCCTGTGGATAAGGAACACCGCCGCTCTTGCGGTGCACGTCATGCTGCGCAACGTAGGCATCTACTTCTGGGGGATCCTGGGCTTTGTCCCCGTTTACCTTTACAACGGGCAGAAGGGAAGGGGCCTCAAGTGGCTTTTCTATACTTTCTACCCCGGTCATCTGCTGCTCATATACTTCGTCAGGTGTTTTCTGTGCTGATCCCGTAAAGCATCACATCGAAACGAAAAGAGGCACACCCGAAGGTGTGCCTGATTTTTGTGCGCTCTGACGGTCAGGAGACGTACAGCTCCGTGGAGCTGCTCATGATCGTTTCGTAACCGGTGTCCGTCACTATGTAGGATTCGCCCCAGAAGATGCCATTCGGCACCTGATCGCTCACCACCGTCGGATGAAGGATCACGCACATGCCGGGAGTAAGCAGTCTCTGGTTGTTCTTGGATACTCTTTCCTCGTTAAGGTCGACAGCGCAGATGTGTCCCATGGGCTCCCTCAGACGGTAGCCCTCCGCCACTGCGTATCTGTCCATTTCAGCCACCATTTCCGAAATGGGAATGCCGGCTTTCATTACCTTCTTGCCCGCCTCGATGGTGCCTCTCGTAACGCGTACGAATTCCTCAAGGTCCGGGTTCGGAGCTCCTACGCTGATGGTACGGACTATCTGGGTCCAGTATCCGTTGTAGCGGGGGGTCATCTCCAGGGCGACGCTGTCTCCTTTCGAGAGAACGTTGTCGATGGAGGACGTATGGTGCAGCAGCTGCATCGTGTTGTTTTCTATGGAGAACCTTCCGGAGGAGATCAGCATGAAGGACTGCTCCATGCCCATCTTCTGCATCGCGTAATTGCCCGCGGCAACTATCTCGCTTTCCCTGGCTCCCGGGACGGATGCCTCGCAGATGGCGGCGTATCCCGCGTCTGCGATCTTCGCGCAGATGCGCTGGGTCTCGATCTCTTCCATGCTCTTTACGGTCCTGAGGGCGAAGACCTGATCGGATACGTCTACGAATTCCAGTCCGGGGATGTATTCAAGCATCCGGTGCTTCCAGGCGGAGGGAAGGACATCCGTCAGAACGCCTATCCTGCCTTTTGTGATCCCCTTGGAACGGAGTATCTCCGCCGCTCCCGCGACCTGATCCCTGTTGATGACGGCTTCCTTTACAAAGGTCTCTTTATAGAAAGTCTGTCTTTCGTTTTCGTCCTTTGCGACGCCGATCAGATCGCCCTGGGGGGTTATGACCGCGCCGGCCACGTAGAAGGATACCCGGCAGTCGGTGAAATAGCGGTAGCAGCCGAAATCATTCGTGGCGACCGTGCCGTTTCCGGTGATCCATATCGCCTGAAGTTCTTCGTCCCTGATAAGACCGGCCGTAGCATTCAGTCTTCTTGCTCTTTCCTTGTCACTGAACATTCCTCTACCTCCTTAAACGCTGAGCAGCTCGGTGCTGCTCTCATTCAGTCTGACCGCGCCGTCCCTGGTTATGAGGTAAGTATCGCCCCAGAAGAAGCAGTTCTCTTCGCCTTCTGGGAGCAGGGTCGGGTGCAGGACGACGACAGTGTTTTCGATAAGCTCTATATCGCTGTTGAGCCCGTCTCCGCCTTCGTCCAGGTCCAGTCCCACCACGTGTCCGAAGGGGAGGGACGCCCTGTAGCCGTGATCTTCCGCGAATTTCCACATGCGGCTCACCAGCTCCCCGAGCTTTATGCCGGGAGAAAGGAACGCCGCAGCGTCCTGCAGGGCTTCCTGCTGGATATTGTATGCCGCTTCTGCCTCGGCGGTCTTTTCGCCCACGCAGATGATTCTTACCTGCTGTGTCCAGTATCCGCAGTATTTCGCGGAGATGGACATGGCGATGTTGTCCCCGTCTTTTATCACACGCTCGTCCGGCCAGTGGAAGCGCTCCATTCGGGGAAGTCCGTTATTTTCAGCGGAGAACACGCCGCAGGACATCTTCGTGAATGTCTCCTCCGCTCCCGCGTGATACATGGCGTAGTCCAGCGCCGCGTGAAGATCGCTCATTTTTACTCCCGGTTTCGCCGCTTTGCAGACGGCCTCGTAACCTATATCCGTGATCTGTGCGCACTTTTTGAAGCAGTTCAGTTCATAGGGGCTGTGGATGCGGCGCAGTGCGGTGATGTCCGGATCCACATCCACCAGCTCCACTCCGGGGCACTGTTCCAGGATGCCGTTCTCCCATCTTGCGGGCAGCATCTCGAAGGATACCCCGACCCTTCTGACAGGCTGTTCGGCCAGCACCTTCAGCACGCTGGGCAGTACGTCCGCTCCGAAGCGTGTATCCTCGAATCCTTTCAGGAGGATACCGTCCTTGTGGAGGATCGAACCCACGCAGATGGTGATCTTTTTCCCGGGCCTTACAACCAGGGCGTGCAGATAGTAGTAGCTGCGGTGATCCGCGAAATAGCGGAAGCTGCCGTAGCATTCCGGCCCCACGGCGCAGTTGCCCACCACGACTATGGCGTCAAGATCCCTTTTGACTGCCACTTTTTCCAGTGCGGCTTGTCTTTCTCTCAATTCTTCGACAAGTTCCAATTGCTGTTCTCCTTTCTGTTGTCTCACTGCAGATAATTTGATTTTACATGAGTTTTTCTTATATTTAGATTTTAGCACAGTAAACGGGTCCCGTCTACCAAAAAAACGCGCGGGACCCCGGAGACAGTCTCCGCGGCTGCGTGCTCCGGCATACGCCGAAAAATTTTCCCCGACAGTGTTCAGCCGGGGCCCGTTTGGACTATACTGATAGGGGAACGGTACGGACGCAGAACCTGCGCATCCCGTCCCCGATCCATCGATTATCGGAACAAAGGAGAGTATAAGATGAGAATATCGGTGCAGTATTCCACCATGATAGTAAAGAGCCTCGACGAATCCGTCAGATTCTACAGAGACGTGCTGGGATTCGAGGAGGGATACCACGTGGATCTTCCGGTGGGAGCAATAACGATCATGCACAGTCCCTCCGGGGCATGCGTGGAGCTTATCGAGTCACCGCTGTACGATGTGGGGCTGTATTCCGTGGGAACGGACGTGGATGATCTGGACGAAGTGATCGCCGTCCTCAGAGCCGCGGGTCACGAACCGGAAGGGGAACCGGTGACTACTACGGTCGGAAGACAGGTCTTCGTTAGGGATCCCAGCGGTATAAGGGTATGCCTTATCGAGCACACGGAGGAATACAGAAGAAAATACATGGGGAACTGATCCTCGGCGTCCCCGCATGCGTGAACGCGCTTGCCTGGGCGGGGCGGTAAAACAGCAACGACATCTCGATACGGACAGACCGAAAAAAAGAGTATCGCACACTGAGCGGAGGAGGCCTTTACTCATGGGCACGGGATTCGACAGATCCGGATTCGATTACGCCAACGCCGCAGAGGAACTGTGGCTCAACGGATGCAACGATCCGGAGCGTATCTATGATATGGAGAGCTGGGAAGAGCTGTCGGAGTTTATGAATGAATACGACCTGTTTGCGGAGGATTTCCTTTTCAGGCCGCGAAAGACTCTTTTCGGACTGCTTCGAAAACGGAGGCAAAAATGAACAGAAACGCATATGATCCGGATGACGGGAAGGGCCGCTTTTATTATTACGCGTTTCTGGGGGTGCTCACCGCTTCGGCCCTGGCAGCTGCGTTTATACTGTACAGGACATACGATCCCGGTGAATGGACCACCTGGTTCTGGACCGGATGGATCGCCGTCAGTCTGCTGGCGGGCCGCTGCTTTGTAAACGGAAAGTGGGACAGGCTTGAAAACATGCTCGGACCTGTTGCCGAGGACATCGGCATGCTGATGTTCGTTATCGTTCCTGTTATCGGGATCGTTTACGGGGCATACGAACTGGCCGTAAACGGTATGTCTGACAACCCGCTGCTGACGCTGATCTTCATGACTCTCTTTCTGGCATTCGATATCATAATGATAAAACGAAGGGTTATGACCTTCAATTTTATCGACAGGATAAAAGAAAGCATCAGAAGAAACGAAAAAGATGACCTGTAGATAAAAGTACCGCACTGCCGGTGAGCTCCGGCAGTGCGGTGCGCTTTTACGGGTGAATATACCGCAGATGATCCTCAAACCGATGTACAGACCGCCCTGTCCGGTGATGGCGTCTCCGTTCTTTCGGCCGGTGAAGAGCTGCCCTCCTCTGCCGTAACTGCGGCTATTTGCTCCGGATCCAGGAAGCGACCCGGGCAGCTGTATCTGCAGGTGTGCAGTCCGTTGTATCCGGTTTGTCCATTTCCGGCTCTCCCTCAAAGAAAAACGGGAGCCGTCAGTCCGTGATCCCGATGATCGAGCCGGCTCTGGGTTCTTCGATCATGGTATCGCCGTCATGTTCCTTCGAATCGCTTATCTCGATGAAGCAGAGCCTGTCCCTGTCATAGTCCCAATGGGGTACCGAATACCAGCGGTTCATCATGAAGACACGCTCTTTCACCTTTTCTTCCCAGCGCTCAGCCGGAAATCCGTATTTCAGATTGCGCAGAAAGCGCTCGAAGCCGGAAAGCCTCGGGTCTTCAATCGCATCGTAGTCGTAATTCCTGTGTTCGATATAGAACCACTCGCCGTTTTCCGCATGATGGCGGCTGTAGCGCCATCTTTTGGAATTCTCAGCTTTCCCGACGAAGCCGCAGATCTCTTCCAGCTGCCAGTACCTGAGGTCATCTTCGTCCTTCGCCCGGTAGACGACACTGTCCTCTGCGCCCCTTTCTCCCTCGGACATCACGGTCAGGCCGTCGAGATAAAAGCCGGAGAATACGTCGATCGGGTCGTCGGCGCAGTCTTCGGGAAGATGAGCGTATATCCATTTTTCGTCCAGCTGCATACGATACCCCTCCGTGTTGTCGGTTAACAGATCTCCCACATGCTCCTGTCAGAACCCTGCAGGCAGCACGGCGGATTTGCTCCATATCTTGAACAGAGGCTCGTACCTGTCCCTTTCTGACTCCTGACACCCGAAGATTACAGTCCAGAACGCGTCATCTGTCTTTCGTCCCGCAAGATGATAATAGCAGGGCGGCACGGTGTAGTCACAGTACAGCTGTCCGTCGAAGTCCACTCTGTACTCCCGGTCCCCCGCGAACATCCTCGCGCAGTCCTCCATCGTGAAAGAAACCGGATCGAAGCCTTTTTCCCTGATATCATCGAAGCTGACGCAATGGATTTCCACGGATCCGTCTTCGCCCGTATAGGTGCAGCTGTCTTCGGTCACCTGGTCCTGCTTCCAGTCCGCGGGTACAGACAGACACAGTCCTTTCCACTCTGCCTCCTGCATGACTACAGAGCCGGTATCCACCTCTTCGAAGGGGGCCACTTCGATGGAATTGAACCATCCTCTGATCAGGGCCTCGTATTTGTCCCTGTCGCCTGCACCGCAGGCCATGGTGATGACCCAGAAGGCGTCGGCTCCCTTCCGCAGCTCGCAGTGGCAGTATGACACCTGTCCGTCAGAGTTTTTTTCGTAGTCGCTGCGGGGTATGCCGTCGGTATCATACGAAAACGTGATGCCGTTTTCTTTGCCCGCCAGCGATGCGTAGTCCCTCAGCTGCATAGTGAGAGTTTCGTAACCCCGCGCTTTCAGTTCGTCGAACCCGTCCCTTACCACCGAAAGGAGAAGCGTGTCGCTCGTATAGAGAATGTCATATCCGGGATGATCCGTCTGCTTCTCCAGGGCCACCGGGACTGTGATCCTAAAGTCCTTCCATTCGACCGTCTGCATTTCGGTGCCGCCGCCTGCGCATCCCGCAGCCGAAATCAGCATTAAAACGGCGATCGCCGCCGCCAGGGGCCTGAAAATATTCTTTCTCATGTGTTTTTCCGCCTCCCTCGACTGGATTGCTAGAAAGGTATATCCTTTGAAAGCGCTTCCGTCAGAAGTTCGTTTAAGATCTCCGCCTCGTCCCAGGTAAGGGTGATCCCCTTGCTCATGCGCTTTCTGTCCGGATCCCATTCCCTGATGTCGAATTTCGGCTCTGCGTTGTTCCAGGAGACCATGTTGAGCTCCTTCGTCCAACCTCTGGAGTTCTCCGAGAGCACCCCGAGTTCTTCCGTTATCTCATAAGTTATTTCCGCCATTATCATACGCTCCTTATTTTTAATGTATCCTGAAATGATATATCCTGATGGCCGCATGGGTCCCCGGTGGGTCACACGGAGTCCGAACTGCTCCATTCGACGGGTCCCTCGGTCTCGTCGCCGCATATGGAGCAGACCCGCTTTTCGATCTTCGTGCCGTAGGACGTACGGGAGGCGGATACGGTAACGTAGTCGTGACCCAGGGCCGCGCAGGCCCTCTTTGCCAGGGAGCTGTCCCCTATGGTGTCACGGATCCTTGCCAGCTCGTCGCGGTCATGTATCCTTCCCAGCGCCGCGTATCTCACTTCGCCCATGTCCGCGTCCCATACGATATCGCACAGCTCCTTTTCGGATAAGCTGATAAAATTCATGATGTATACCCTCGTGCTCCGGGGATATCTGTCGTCCCGTAAGACAGCAAGAAGCGCTTCGGGGTCGTCCTTTGATCTCTCCACCGCCGCGGCCAGCAGTTCCGGAGGATTAGATGGATCCCGCAGTATGGCTGCGGTGAGCTGCCTGTCATCGATCTTCTTCAGTGCCAGAGATCTTACCGAAGCGTCGATCCGGGGATCCGCCACGACCCTTCCGAGCACGGGCCTGCCGCTGAAGCGGTCTGTTATGACCCATGAGCAGACGCCTTCGAGTTCTCTGAGCACATAAAGGAGCTCGTCATCGGTGAGCCTGTCAACCGCAAGCTTCAGCGCGTCGGATTCCGGCATCGAAGCAGCCTTTATGAGCATCTGCCTGTCCGACGCCGAAAAAGTGTCGAGCACGCATTTCGCGTACTGGCCCGCCCAGGGGTCCTTTCCGCTGTAAAACGATCTCGGAAGGCCCGACAGGACTTCGTAAAGAAACTGTGTGTCCCGGATCCGTTTCAGGGCTTCCAGACGCACCGGCATGCTTTCGCTTTCCGTAAACGCCCTTTTCAGTTTGTTTTCATCAGTGAGTTTCGCGGTCTTTTCGGGATCCCTGAGCCATCCCGGAGTCAGAATGCCCATAGTTTCGGCCTCTTTCTTTTTTTTCTTATTGTAACAGACCGTCAGCGCGGTGGATACTCCAATCGTCCATATTTGGGCGGTTTTCCGAACAAGCCGCGGATGACCGTATGTCTGAAAAAGACACGCCGCGGTGAACCGCGGCGTGAGCTCAGTCCTCCTCCGTCCACTTCAGACTGATCGGGGAGACTTCGATTACGAAATGATCTTCCTTAATGCCGGTCATCGGATGGGACCTGGCGATCTCCAATCGGACATCTCCCAGGGAGGTCTCCGGGAGATCATCGGATCTGCCCATGACGACATACTGGGCTCCGCCGTAATACATCGTCCCGTCCGCCGGACCGATGGGGATGACCTCTAAGGGTTTTTCGATGTCCGCTCCCCATGAGTTCAGAAGGTCCGCCAGCTCCGGATATGCTGCCCTGATCTCCCTGACATAGTTGCGGCAGTAGCCGCACTCACAGATATCTTCCTGCGTCAGCTGATCGTAATACAGTTTCGTCCTGTGGATGTCCATCACTGATGATCTCTTCCGGTGCGGCTGTCCTCAGTGGCCCATCTTCTTGCTTTCGTCATCGTAGCTCAGCGAATCCGTGGCGATCCCGCCCGCGGAGGAGTTCTCGCGGCGCCTCCTGGGAGGCCTGGCCTCCTTTTCCCTGTTGTTTCTCATGTCTTCGCGCATATGGATCATGATGCCGGTGGCGGCCAGGCTCTTCTGAAGTGCCTCCACGTCGAGCTGCTGAAGCGCGGTTCCGTCCTTTATGGCGAGCGCCGCCGCGGTGCCCGCCGCCTGGCCTGTAAGCACGCAGTTGGGGATGCAGCGCATGATCTCCCAGCCTCTGCCTCCGGCGCTGACCATACGGCCCGCCGCGAGCATGTTTTCGATCTTTTTGTCGATGAGTCCCTCATAGGGGAACTCGTATACGGCCGCCGGAGCCTCCAGGCAGTGGATGACCGCTCCGATCGAATGAGGATCGCTCTTTCCGGGAGTCAGATCGAGCTCCCTGAGTCCCCTGAGACGGCGCGTCATTCGAAACTGAGGCATGAAGGGCATGGTCATAAAGGCGTATCCGGGCCTG
>JAGACT010000027.1 GCA_017613995.1 Eubacteriaceae bacterium | reverse complement strand
TAAAACATACGGTCACAAAAGTCAAATATCCTTCGCGGTAAATCATAAATAAGCGGCGGTCCCGCCGGACCGCCGCTATCAGTTCACTTCAGCCTCCCGCCAGAAGGGCGAATACCAGTACCCGGTCGCCGTCATGCAGGGGGTCGTCCTCCCCCGCGCTGCGGCTGTTTACTATGAATACCTGTTCCTTCTGGTAGCTGGCGCCGTTTTCCACGTAGGGCCTGACGAACTCGCGGAAGCCTTCGATCACGGTGGTTCCCTCCTCGAGCTCCACCGTATCCTTCGCCTTCAGCGTCGCCTGGTCCATATCGAAAGTGACTTTCATGTTACTCTCCGTAAATATCCCTTATGACTTCGTCCAGTCCGCCGAGCCGCTCCAGGGTCTCCCTGAGGGGGACCATCTGATCGTCCCAGCCCATTTCCTTTATGAAGCTGTCTCCCATGGCGTCCACGTCGATGTGGAAGTCTCCCTGGGGCGAGCCCTCGAGCTCCTTGCTCATGAACAGGTCGTCCTTGCGGATGCCTTCCCTTACGTTGAAGGCGTTGCGGATGTTCATGGAACGCTCGCCGAAGGTGTTCTGGTCATCGACGCTCCAGTTCCAGCCCGTGATGGCGTTGACGTATCTGAGCTCCAGGCCGCCGGTAATGCCGTATCCGGCGTTCTTTAAAAACAGGCACATGCCGCAGGCGTTGACGAATTCCTGTATTGCCACGTATCTCTTGTCCTCCACGCCGGTCTCGGTCTCGGGCACCTTCAGCGGGGTCATGTAGGGAAGGCCTCCCTTGGTGTGTCTTCCGGGCGTCGGGTCGAACTTGAAGACCCTTCCGACTCCCGGTGAGAGGGTGACCCTGTGCTGTCCCGGCTCGATGCCGTTTGCCACGACGAGATACTTCTCGCTTCCCTTGCCCATGATCTTGGAAGCGTAGTAGCTGCCGTTCTGCAGGATGGCTCCGACTCCCTCGCCCTTACACATCTTCTCGAGGATGGCCACGATGGCCTCGTAGTTGCCCCAGCTGAGATGGATGCCGTCGAGATCCTCTTCCGTGAAGACTCCGTTCTCGAAACACTCCATCGCCCAGGAGATGGTGCCTCCGCAGCTTATAACGTCAAAGCCGTACTCGTTGCACAGATGGTTGCAGTAAACTATGGATTCGACGTCGTAGTTGAGCATCATGGATCCGAAATATCCGAGCTGTTCGTATTCGGGCCTTCCCACCGTCTGCTCCACCCCGTAGCGGGTTTTGCTGATGTCGTATTCCGCTCCGCAGTGGAACGGGCATCCCGAGCAGCCGTAGGCTTTCTTCTTGTACAGCGGGTCCATCTGGGTCGGGGTAGCCTTCAGAGCCTTCTCAAGGTCTACGTCTTCGGGGACTCCCCTCCAGTTCTTGACGCCGGTATAGTTCCTGGGTATGCCCATACCGTACAGGTTTCCGGTGCCTCCCGAGGAAAAGTTCTTGGCGCCGTCCTTGGCGGAGCCTTCCGTTATGTTGTAGGCAACGTCCTTGTTGATGGCCTTGAGGCCCTCATCGTCAAAGCATTCGATCTTCTGATCCCCCATGACCACCACGGCCTTGAGTTTCTTGGAGCCCATGACACCGCCGGTACCGCCCCTTCCGGCGGCCCTGTGCACGTCGTTCATGACTGCGGCCATGTGGGAGCGTCTTTCGCCGGCGGGCCCCACGTAGCAGGCCCTGACGTTCTTTACGCCGAGCTCCTCTTCGAGAAGCTTCTGGGTCTCATAGCTGGTCTTGCCCCACAGCTTCGAAGCGTCCTTCAGACAGTACTTGCCGTTGTCGATGAGCAGGTAGACGGGCGTTTCCGAGATCCCCTTTACGAAGACCGCGTCAAATCCCGATTTTTTGAGTTCCGGCGCGAAATATCCGCCGGAGTTTGCGTCGTTGAATCCGTTCGTGACGGGGCTCTTTGATACTACGGTGTATCTTCCCCCGAAGAAGGCCTTGGTGTTGTTCACGGGACCTCCCACGAACCCTATCATGCTTTCGGAAGAGAACGGATCGGCGTGCGCGGGCATCTCGTCGTAGAGGATCTTGGCGCCGAGCGCGGGTCCCCCCATGAAATTCCTCGCGAGCTCCTCGGTGAGCTCTCTTTCCTCGAAGGAGCCGTCGTCCAGGTTGACGAACAGCATTTTTCCGGTGTAACCAAACATATCTTTCTCCTAACTGCGGCCATTAAAAAAGACCGCACCAAAAAAACTGCGATCTCCTTTGCAAACATGGCAGGCCGGAGGATTGCTCCTCCGACCCCGTCCGGACAGGCCTCGTGGGTCAGTACGGATCGGAGTTCTTTACGTATTATAATACATCAGTGAGTGAAAGTCAAACATACCGCATTATTTTGCGGTGAAGGCATCTGCGGAGCACGGGGACCGATGACGCCGCAGAAGGAGGAAATCGGATCATCTCAGAAACAGCAGGTAGACAAGGCATACACAGATGGCTGCCACCAGCATGAACAGAGCGAAGGACAGACTGTCGGCCGTCTCGTGGACCGTCATCCTGATCGTGTTCACCCTTCTGACAAGGAGCCGGGCATAGCGGTTCTGTCCCGGCACCGTCCTGCCGTGTCTTTCCAGGCGCCGGTCGATGAAGTGACCGACGCGGTATGGCATCGACAGATATACGCTGTCGGTGACGGGTTCGCCCAGATCCCGGTAAACGGTCTTTCTCAGAAGGTATATCAGGGCGTCCAGCATGTCGTCCATGGCGTGGGACAGTACCGAGGAGGCCCTGAAAACGAACAGAGCTGCCCGGGAGGAGATGCTGTTGTCCGAAAGGATCCGGGAAGATACTGAGGACAGCTTAAAGATCCCAGAGGCCGCCCTGGAAGTCAGAGCGTTTTCGGCGAAGAGCTGCGCCGCCTCTCCCGAAAGACGTACCGCACCGTTCCACAGCCGGGAAGTGAGCACGTTGAGTGCAAACAGGGACGAGATCTTCCCGAAGAGCTCCGGCAGTATCCTTTCGAGAAGGGGCCTGTAGACCGACTTTTCCAGGTCCAGCTTTTCGGGCCACAGAGCCCGGTACTTCCCGTCTTTCATTATGAGCCTCCTGACCACCGTCAGGTAGATGAGCCCTCCGAAGCTAACCGAGATGAGGGAGCCCTTAAGGCACTCGAAGGAGAAGTAGCGGACAGCCTCCCCGAATCCCGCGGCGCCCAGAAAGCCGATGCCCCGGGATGCTATCCCGTCCATGGTAACGTAAGGCGTCAGCCCGAGAACGGCCAGAAGGGCCGCGGCGCAGCCGATGGAAACGTATCCCGCGGGCCCCATGTACTTCTTTCCCTTTTCCCCTGCCTCCCCCGTGAAGATGCATACGAAGAGCTTGAGCATGTAGGACAGGGTGATGCCTCCGCTTATGAGGAACACCCATTCCGCGGCCGCCAGGGGCAGGGAGGAGACGTGGGCGCCCTCCACGATGGCTTCATGCAGCAGGGTCTTGCTGATGTAGCCGGAAAAGCCCGGGATGCCGGCGATGGCCGCCGCCCCCAGAAGGAAGCATGTTTTCAAAAAGCTCTTTTTGCTGCCCCAGCCCCTGAGCCGGTTCAGATCCAGGGTATGGGTATTCATGAACACCGCTCCGGCGCACAGGAACAGGTCCAGCTTGATCAGGGAATGGTTCATCATGTGCAGGAGCACGCCCCTCGCAGCCAGGGAATTCTCCTCCCCGAGGATGCACGTCATAGCCAGGCCGGTCATGATGAACCCGATCTGGGACATGGACGAGCAGGCCAGTGTCTCCTTCAGATCCACCGAGAACAGGGCCTTCAGCGCTCCCAGCAGCATGGTTATGCATCCCAGCAGGAGCATCACGGCGCCCCATCGGGCGTCGTCCCGGAAGATCGAGCCGCACAGGGCGATCATTCCCCACACTCCCGCCTTGGTGAGCACTCCGGAAAGGAGGGCGGAAGCCGGGGAGGGCGCCACGGGATGGGCCTT
>JAGACT010000223.1 GCA_017613995.1 Eubacteriaceae bacterium | reverse complement strand
TTTTTTGCATTATTCGATTCCCTGAACGGTTCAGACCATATCCTCATCCTTCAGGATCGCCTCTATCTGATCGCAGACGTACCTGACGGTCTCCTCCTCGAAGGGGCTTTTCAGGCCGCTGAGTTTGAGAAGCTCGAAATAGCCGAGGCTTCCGCCCTGCTTGCAGAGGCTGACGTATCCGTCCCAGGCCTTCTCGTGGTCCTCGCGGTCTTTGAGGAAGTACTGGAAGGCGCAGGTCTGGGCCAGAGCGTAGTCTATGTAGTAGAAAGGATACAGGAAGATGTGCTGCTTCTGCATCCAGAAGGCGCCCCGGTTCATGAACTCATTGTCGCCGTAATCCCTCCAGGGCATGTACTTCTTTTCTATATCGTGCCACAGCCGCCTTCTTTCCATGGGTCCCATGGAAGGATCCTCGAAGACTCCGTGCTGGTACTCGTCCACGCAGACCAGGTAGGGAACGGTGGCCACGGCTCCCGCCAGGTGGGCACGCCTGTACTTTTCTGCGTTCTCACCGAAGAAGCCCTCCATGTAGGGGTAGGCGAAATGCTCCATGCTCATGGAGTGGATCTCCGCCACCTCGCTGGTGGACCAGATGTAGTCGCTGAGGGGCTGGACGCGGCTGGCCATAAATGCCTGGAAGGCGTGGCCCGCTTCGTGGGTCAGCACGTCGGCGTCGGCGCTGGTGCCGTTGAAGTTGGAGAAGATGAAGGGTGCTTTGAATTCGGTCAGCATGGTGCAGTAGCCTCCGACGCGCTTTCCGGGCTTGGTCTCCAGGTCGAACAGCTCGTGATCGTTCATGAAGCCGAAGAATTCCCCGCTCTCCTCCGACATGGCGCGGTACATCTTCAGGGCTTCTCCCACCAGGTAATCCCGGTCTCCCACGGGCACTGCGTTGCCCTCGGGGAAGATGAGCTCCTCGTCGTAGTAGCGCATCTTATCAATACCGAGCCTCTCGGCCTGCTTTGCGCGGATCTTTTCCACCAGGGGCACGTAGTACTTTTTGACCGCGTCTCTGAAGGCCTTCGCCTCGTTACGGCCCCACTCGAAGCGGTTCTTGTCGAGGTATGCCAGCTCGATGTAGTCCTTCATGCCGAGCTTTTCGGCCATGGTGACCCTGAGCTGCACCAGTTCCGTATAGATCTCGTCCAGACGGGGGGCTATCGTTTCGTAAAGGGCCGCCCATGCCTCGAAGGCTCCTTTTCTGGTTTCCCTGTCGGTGGACTGCATGTACTTTAAAAGTCCGTAGAAGTTGCACTCCTCGCCGTTGAACTCGGTGGAGGCCTGGGCCGTGATCTTGGAGTATTCCAGGCACAGGTCCGATTCCCTGACCTTCTCCTGCACGATCATATCGCTCTGGCTTCTTTCCTCCGCATCCATCACAAGGCTGTACTGAGTGCCGAATTCCTTTTCGAAATCGGCCCTGAAGGGGGAGGCGAGGAACGCCTGGGCGGCCTCCTTTCCCACGAGGGAGAAGGCGGGCAGCTCCCGGTTGAAGTATTCGACTTCCTTCTCGTAGAATTCGTCGTTCATGTCGATGGTGTTGCGGACGTGGGCCACCGTGAACATGGTGGAGGTATGTGTGTACATTTTGTCTATGTCCAGAACGGTCTGTCTCAGCTCACCGTAATCCTTGGCGTTTCTGATATCCCCGATCTTTTCCTTCAGTTCCTTTGAGGCCTTCTGAAGGTCAGGCCTTTCGTAACTTATCTGTGAAAACTTTTCCATCTGACGTTTTTTCCTTTCCGTGGATATTGTACCAAAAGCGGAAAGCAATTCAAAACATCGGGGAAGTGAAAGCAAAAGAGCCGGCTAACGATTGTATTGGAGCTGAATCTGTGCTATAGTAATTACATCATTCATAACACAGCCGTGCCGGCTATGCCGGTCGACCAGGGGAATCAGGTGAAAGTCCTGAGCAATCCGGTTACTGTTAGGAATTATTCCGAGCCAGAACACCTGGGCAGCTGCGGTAAGGATCTGTGTTTCCGAGTAAAGCGGCAGGTCCCTTTTTACAGGGCTGCCATGCAGTCTTTTCTTTTTACGGTCAGCCGTATCTGACTCGGACAGTATGGGATATAAATAAAAATTTTATATATATCAATCAACACATCATTATACATCACAGGAGGTATTGTCATGAAAAAAGGTTGGTGGACATTCATCGGAGGGATCCTGGTAGGTTCCGTCGGATTCGATCTTCTCAAGGCCAAGGAAGCCGACAAGGTCTACACCGCTGTCACCGCCGCCGTTCTGGTGGCCCGCAACAGAGTGCTCAAGGAGACCGAGAAGATCAACGCCAGAGCCCTGGATATCTATGAGGACGCCAAGATCAAGGCCGACGAGTACGAGTCCAGAAAGATCCTGGAGGACAGCGATACGGTAGAAGTGTTCCGCGGCACAGAGGCATAAGCCCGATCTGACAGCATATGAGATACAGAATATCCAGTTGCTGCGGCAGAAGGCTCCATCTGGTCCTTCAGAAGGGGATGCTTACCGAGAGGGAGGCGGACATCCTGTATTACGCCCTGATGGACCGCGAGGATGTGGAAAAGGTACAGGTCTTTCCCCGCTGCGGCGAAGTGACCATGAAGACCCTGACGGACGATATCGAGCCCATACTCGTTTATCTCGACGGCCTCAGGCTCGACGAGACCAGCGGGGTCAAGGTGCCCGGAGTCTCCGCCAGGAGCACGAATGAATTTTTCCGGGACAAGATCATAGACAAGGTGGTGCTGAGGATCCTCAAGAAGAGCCTTCTTCCCGTGGGTATACAGCAGATAGTCACTGTGGTGGAGGGCGCCCCCTTCATATGGCACGGCATCAAGGACATTTTCGGCAGAAAGTTCTCCGCGGAGATAGTCCACGCGTCCGCCATCTCGGCATCCCTTCTGACGGCTGATTTCCCCACCGCCAGTTCCATTACCTTTCTCACGGAGATAGGCGAGATACTGGAGGAATGGACCTACAAGAAGTCCGTCAACGACCTGGCCCAGTCCCTGGCGCTGAACATTACAAAGGTGTGGAAGCAGGACGAGGCCGGCGGGCATCTGGTCGATATCGAGGATATCGTCGAGGGAGATCTTATCAAAGTCACCATGGGCAACATGATCCCCCTGGACGGCGTGGTGACCCAGGGGGAGGCCCTGGTGAACCAGGCGGCCCTGACCGGAGAATCCATGGCCGTCAGGAAGATCCCGGACCGTTCGGTTTACGCCGGCACGGTGGTGGAAGAGGGTGAGATCGTCTTCAGCGTCAAGAGCGCATCGGGACAGACCAGATACGACAAGATCATCCAGATGATAGAGGCTTCGGAGAGCATGCAGCCCGCCGTACAGGGTCAGGCCGAGAAGGTTGTCTCGAAGATGATCCCCTATACCTTCGGCACCGCCGTGGCGGTATGGCTCCTGACAAGGAACGTCACCAAGGCCGCCAGCGTGCTGATGGTGGACTTCTCCTGCGCTATCGAAGTGGCAATGCCCGTGGCGACTCTGTCCGCAATGAGCGAAGCCAGCCGAAAGCACCTGACCGTCAAGGGCGGAAAGTTCCTTGAGTCCATAGCGGAAGCCGATACCATAGTGTTCGACAAGACCGGCACCCTGACGAAGGCCACGCCCTGCGTGGAGATCGTCATGCCCATGGGGGACCGGGACGAAAACGAGATGCTCCGGATCGCGGCCTGCCTGGAGGAGCACTTCCCCCATTCGCTGGCAAACGCCGTGGTACGCCTGGCCAAGGAGAGGAACCTGGAGCACGACGAGATGCATTCCAAGCCGGAATACATCATCGCCAGGGGAGTTGCCGCCACGATAGGCGGCCGCAGGGCCGTCATCGGCAGCAGGCAGTTCGTGGTGGAGGATGAGAACGTCACCATCACCGATGACGACGCGGCCCGGATCCGCACCATACCCCAGGAGTATTCGAGGCTCTACCTTGCCATAGGAGGGGAGCTGGCGGCCTGCATCGGTATATCCGATCCCATCAAGGAGGGCAGCGTCAAGGTCATCTCCGAACTCAAGGAAGCCGGCATCGAAAACGTGGTGATGATGACCGGGGACGGCTACGCCACCGCCAAAGCCATCGCCGACAAGGCGGGGATCACCGAGGTTTACGCCCAGGTGCTGCCGGAGGACAAGGCCAACTACGTGGAGAAGCAGAAGCAGCTCGGCCGAAAGGTCATCATGGTGGGGGACGGCATCAACGACTCGCCGGCCCTGTCGGCGGCGG
>JAGACT010000222.1 GCA_017613995.1 Eubacteriaceae bacterium | reverse complement strand
TAAAGAATCATATCATACATGAGGGGTGCGGTCAATCTTTTCAGCTCAGGCTGTACACGGTCCACTCGGGATCTTCCAGCTTTTCGGAGAGGGTCTCGGCGTTGCCGATGATGACCTTGCTGCCCTTCTCGGCCAGCTGATCGAAGAAGTCGGCGATCTGGACGTATTCCTCCTTGGTGACCCTGAGCATCTCGCATCTGAGCTCGCGGATCTCGTCGAAGCCGGAGCCTCTCAGGTAGAGCATGTCCGCAAGGCGGCCCTTGGCGGAGGAACTCTTGAGCCCGTCCATGTTGGATACGGAGGAGATGATGTACTTGTCCACCGTCTCGTCCGACTGGCAGAAGTCTCTCATAAAGTCGCCGGCCTTGGCGTAGACCTCCAGTGAGTTCAGCGGGTTGGGGTCTCTGAAAGAGGTGAAGGACATGCTTCCCGTCAGGCCGCAGTTGAAGCCGCAGCCGTAGGCGCCGCCCTTTACACGAATCTCGCTCCAGAGGTAGCCGAAGCTGAGGATCTGGCTCAAGGTCTGGTGCACTCCGTGGTAGTTGAAGCCCTCTGCCAGCATATTGCCCGCAAGGGATGCGTAGGAGATGCCTGAGGGGATAAGTATTATATCGTTGAACTTCTCGTGGTCAGGTGTGATCACCATCACGTCGGGAGCCTGAGTTCCTTCCGGGAACAGTCCGCCCAGACTGTCGCAGAATTCAGGATATTCGGTGGATGTGACGCCAACGGTCAGTCTGCCTGATGCGAAGGTCCTGGCTGCCAGTTCCGCGCAGTCTGCGACGAGCTTATCGGACTTGTCCTCGAAGCCGTCGGTCATATCCTTCAGATATCTCCAGAAATCGTAGCCCAGGATCTTTTCCTCGAGCATGGCGCCTGCGGTGGAATGGGACAGAGCCCTGCGGGCCGCGAAGCGGTTGCCGGAGTTCTGGATGTTCTGGGAGAAGGTCTCCCTTGCCTGGAGAAGGTTCTCCAGGATGACGGATCTCGCGCTCCAGTCGGAGGTGAGCAGGATCTCACGGAGGAGTTCCGCGGCCTTCTCAAGGTTTTCCTTTAGGACTCCGAAGGTCACCAGGAAGTAGGGTCTCACCTTGTCGCAGCAGTCCCTGAAACCGGTCATTACCACGTCGGAATCGAAGGTGCCGAAGATCTTGTGGATCTCCTTCTGAAGGTCCTTGGAACTGTAATGCTCTGTGGGAAGCATCCCCAGGAACTCCGTCATGGCGGAGAGTGTCTGAAGCTCCTCCACGGAAGCGTCGGCCAGTGAGAAGTACAGGTTGCCGTAGACCACGCCGTTGGTGGGCACGGAATGGAAGAGGATCTCCACGTCGCCATCGCCCATGTGGATCTCGGTGGGTACCCTTTCGGGCTCCGGGTTCACGTCGCTGAGTTTGAGGACGGGGAGCGTAGCCGCAGCCTCCTCGGAGTCGGGCTCCTCCTGCCACCTGCGCATGATCTCGAAGTTATCTTTTGCGGTCCGGTCCTCATCCTCGGTCATAGCGTCCACAGCGGCCTTGACGCGGGCAGCCTCGTCTGCCGCATCCTCTGCGGCCCTGGTTACGGAAGGATTGAGGGTCAGCTTGAGGACCTTTGACGTATCCATCAGCTCGCCCGCGAGGTTCTCAAAATACCCGGTGTCCAGGTCGGCTCGCAGCTCCTTGAGGAGAGCCTCGTTCTCCAGATAGAGCATGGGGTCTCCGCCATAGAGCCATGAATACAGAGCCATGATGTTGCGGGTCAGGCCCTGGGGCTCGGGGAGCTCGCGGAGGGAGAACTCGAAGCGGTTGAGACAGCCGGTCATGATGTCGCGGTCGATGCCGTTGTCGACGATGTCCTTCAGGACAGCCTCGTAGGTGGAGACTATCTCACCGCGCTTTTCGGGATCGGTGTTCTGGAACTCCACGGCGTAGAAAGGCTGTGCCACGCCGTCGTTCACAACGAAGGCCAGGTCCTTGGCCAGGCCCTTTTCAAGGATGGCGCGCTTCAGGGGGGACTCGTTGTCGCCTGCCAGGTAGGATGCGATCAGGCTGAGGCCCGTGGTTTTTTTGCGCTCCTCCCAGGTGGCAAAGATGTCGCCTATGACGAAGTAGGTCTTGCCTGCGGTGTCCTCGTCGGACCCGATGGCGTAATCCCTCTCGACTTCCCTGCCGCCCAGAGGCTGCTGGAACGCGATCTCATGGGGGATGGGATTCCTCTCGAAGGTACTGAGGTACTCTTCGTCGATCAGCTTCAGCACCCTGTCGATGGGCACGTCGCCGTCAAGGTACAGCAGCGCGTTGGAGGGGGAGTAGAACTCCCTGTGGGCAGCGAGGAAGTTTTCGTAGGTCAGCTGGGGGATGACCTTGGGGTCGCCGCCCGAGTTATATCCGTAGCAGTTGTCCGGGAAAAGCTCCTCGGACGTGTACTCGTACTGGAGATCGTCCACCGAGGACATGGCGCCCTTCATCTCGTTGTACACAACGCCGTTGTAGATGGGCTCGCCGCCCTCCTCTCCGGGGAGCTCATAGTGCCAGCCCTCCTGGCGGAAGATGTTGGGGTTGGTGTAGATGGCGGGCCTGAACACCGCGTCCAGATAGACCTTGGTCAGGTTCATGAAGTCCTGCTCGTTCTTGGAGGACACGGGGTACATGGTCTTGTCCGGCCAGGTCATGGCGTTCAGGAAGGTGGACATGGAGCTCTTCAAAAGGTCCAGGAAGGGCTCCTTCACCGGGAAGTTGGCGGATCCCTCCAGCACCGAGTGCTCCAGAATATGGAAGACGCCCGTGGAGTCGTGGGGCAGAGTCTTGAAGGTGGCGCTGAAAAGCTTGTTTTCATCGGGGTTCCTGAACCAGATCAGCTTGGCGCCGGTCTTCAGGTGCTCCATCTCGATCAGGGTGCCGCCGGCCTCCTGGCTGTCTCTCACATTGACTATCTTAAATCCGTGGATTATGTCGTTTTTATTCATTTTCTATCCGGATTCCTTTCTGTAAACTGTGGAATATTATACATTATCATATTGCGTATCTGCAAGACATTGGACTTTATGCTCCGTTTAGGTTAAAATCAAGCCATGAGAGAACTCGAACAGCAGCAAAACATCTGCAAAAAAATAGCCTCCCTCGTGGAGGAACAGGGCGGAAGAGCGTTCTACGTGGGCGGCTTCGTGCGCGACCGGGTGATGGCTGATATTATCGGCGCGGACCCGGGCGACGCGAAGATCCCCGACATCGACATCGAGGTCCACGGAATAGCTCCGGACAAGCTGTACGGCATACTCGAGAGTATCGGCGAGCCCCTTTCCTACGGATCCAGCTTCGGCATTTATTCTCTCAAGGGATCCAGCATCGACGTGGCGCTCCCCCGGAAGGAGCGGTCCGTAGGGACCGGCCACAGGGATTTCGAAGTGGACGTGGAGCCTTTCATAGGAACGGAAGCGGCCGCGCGCCGCAGGGACTTCACCATGAACGCCATGATGGAGGATATCTTGAGCGGCGAGATCGTGGACCACTTCGGAGGCCGTGACGACATCTCCCGCGGGATCATCAGGCACGTGGACGACATGAGCTTCCCCGAGGATCCCCTCAGGGTGCTGAGAGCGGCCCAGTTCGCTGCTCGCCTGGGTTTCACGGTGGCGGATGAGACGCTGGAACTCATGAAGGGCATCGACGTAAGCCGGCTGTCCATGGAGAGGATCGAGGGCGAGATGAAGAAAGCTCTTCTGGAGAGTGAGAGACCGTCTGTGTTTTTTGAGGTGCTGAGAGCCTGCGGCAAGCTGAGCCCCTGGTTCGAAGAGATCGGGGAGACCATCGGCGTCAGGCAGGATCCCAGATTCCACCCTGAAGGCGACGTGTGGACGCACACCATGGAGGTGCTGGACCGGGGAG
>JAGACT010000026.1 GCA_017613995.1 Eubacteriaceae bacterium | reverse complement strand
TTTCGTTGAATTCCAGAACATTTCGGGGAACAGTGTCACCGAAACGGTTCACTCCTGCGTCTTCGCCTCTTCGATGATCTTCTGACCCATCGACGGTATGCCCGAGGAGTACAGTATCCTTTTGCCGAGAATAAAAACGGCGATGGCGGCGAGAGCGGCGAGCAGCTCTGTCACGTACAGGCTCGTGATGATCCCCTGCTGGTACAGTGCCGCGGACACGTCCGCCAGGGCATGCAGCAGGATCGCCAGGGGATACAGGGCGAAACGGTTCTTATCCCGGGCCGCGGTGAACACTATCATGGAGAGCCCCACGTGGATTGCCATGGCGATGATCCTTTCGGCGCTTCCCAGCATCATGACAAAGGGAGTCAGCTCACCAAGGACCGAAGCGTAGTAGACGTCGGCGGCGGGATCTCCCAGGCTCACCCCCAGGGATGTCAGAAGCAGGATCACATATGAGCTTCCCAGGACGAGGATCGCCTCGATGCCGCCGTGTCCGATGCCGTAGGCGACGGCGGTCTCCCTCGTGTCATACTTTTTCAGAAGGACTTTGAAGCCAAAGAGGCGGCCGGTCTCCTCAAATATGCCGGCGGCCAGACAGCCGTATACCGTATACAGCACGGGATCCGTGTAGAACCTGGTATAGCTTCCGTTTCTCATCAGCACCATGCTGTGGCAGAGGCTCTCCAGCACGTATGCGAAGAGCACAAAGCAGGCCGCTCCGACAAGAAAGGGAGCGATGCCGATGCCGGTCTTCCTTTTCCACCATACCGTCAGAGCGGTCGGAAGACCGAACGCAAAGACGATGACTGCTGTTATCAAGATTGTTTTGGACATGATTTCACCTCCGGGGAATGATTTCCCTGCAGCTCATAATACACCTTCCATCCGGTGGAAGGTCAAGCGCTTTTTGATAAAACTCACGGTTTGTTCACGTAAAGCCGGGCAAGGCCCCCCTCCGAGGTCTCCCGGTAGATGCTGGAAAGGTCCTTTCCCGTCTCGTACATGGTGAGCACCACGTCGTCGAAGGATACCTTCCTGTTGTCGAAGATCACCTCCGACAGGCTGGCAGCGTCGTAGGCCCTGAGGGCTCCCACCGCGTTGCGCTCGATGCAGGGGATCTGCACCAGGCCCCCCACAGGATCGCAGGTGAGCCCCAGGCAGTGCTCCATGGCCAGTTCCGCGGCACACTCTATGTTTTCCATGCCCAGTCCCCTGAGGCTGCACAGGGCTCCCGCCGCCATGCTGCAGGCGCTGCCCACCTCAGCCTGGCAGCCCGCCTGGGCGCCGGAGACCGACGCGTTGGTGCGGATCACCTGTCCTATGATGCCCGCCACCGCCAGGGCAGAGATGATCTGCTCCTCATCGGGGGCGAAGAGCTGCTGCTCGTAGTACAATACCGCCGGCAGCACTCCGCAGGCGCCGCAGGTGGGGGCGGTGACCATCATGCCGGTGGAGGCGTTCTCCTCGCTGGAAGCATAGGCATAGGCTGAGATGAGGAATCTTTCCTTCTTGACCAGGTCACGGTTGCGGGAACCGTAGATGTACAGGTCCTTTGCCCTCCTCTTTACCTCCAGCCCTCCCGGCAGAGTTCCCTCCGCCTCCAGGCCGTGGATGATGGTGGAGCGCATCTGGGCCCAGACAGCCCTCAGGTGTTCCTTTATCCCTGGCTCGTTGTAGAAGACGTAGTCCGAAAGGCTCATGGAGTCCTGCCGGCAGAACTCCGCGATGCTGCCGAAGGTGGTCTCGCTGTAGATGCCGGAGGATTCCTCCCGCTCCTCCCCTTCCACCTGTATCGCCCCTCCCCCTATGGACATGATGCGAACGTCGGCGGTCTTTTCCCCCGAGGTGAAACCCTCGAAGCGCATGGTGTTGGGATGGGGCAGGGACCCGGGATCGGTATCGGGTTCCCACAGTATCTCGCAGGGTATGTCACCGAAGGTCTCGGCGATGGCCCGGTCTGTGCCGTGGCCCCTGCCGGTCTTTGCCAGGGATCCGTAAAGAGTGACCCTGAATCGGTCACAGTCGGGATAGCGTTCCATCATCAGAAGGCTAGCCCTGCCGGGGCCTATGGTATGGGAACTGGAGGGACCTCTTCCGATGCGGAAGATGTCGGATATGGAGCTCATCCTTGCGTCTGTCATAAATGCATTCCTTTCTTACGGATATCACCGGAGAAGTCTTATCCGAATACTATTATAATACAAAAGCGGGGAACAAACCAGCACAGGCTTTCCGGGAAAGGATCTGAGCATGCTTTTCCGCTCCGGCACACGATACCTGCCGGAGAAGCTCCGAAACGCAGGTCGATTTTTCGCCGATTCGCGGGTCAATATGCCGCCGATTCGCAGGTTTTCCCTGTTTGAGGGTGATCATCCCGAAAAAGTGTCATTTTTAGCGCAAAAACCATGGAAAACGCACAGAACAGAAAAACGGAACTTACGATGTTTGAATAATGCCGTAAGTTCCGTTTGTTTTTTCTCTTTGCCGTCAGCGCGGCGAGCTGTCCCGCCCGCGGGGCTTACCGGGCTTTACCAGTCGATATCGGTGTCTAGGACTCTGCCGCGGCCCGTGAGGGCGTCCATCATCATCCTCTGCTCCACCTGGGCGATGTTCTTCTTGGTCTGCTTGACCATGTCGGGATTCACCGACAGGGAATCGATGCCGCTTCTTACCAGGAACTCCGCGAATTCCGGATATACGCTGGGGGCCTGCCCGCAGATGGATACGGTCTTGCCCGCCTTGTGGGCGGTGTCGATGAGCTTTCTGACGAATCTCTTGACAGCCAGGTTGCGCTCGTCGAAGATCGGGGACACCGTGTCGTTGTCACGGTCGCAGCCCAGTGTCAGCATGGTAAGGTCGTTGGATCCGATGGAGTATCCGTCCACGTAGTCGTTGAACAGATCCGCCAGGATGATGTTGGCGGGGATCTCCGCCATCAGCCATACCTTGAAGTCGGCTCCTCTTCTGAGGCCCTCCTCCTCCATGATGGAGATGACCTTTTTGCATTCGTCCACCGTTCTGCAGAAGGGGATCATGACGTTGAGGTTTTTGAGTCCGTAATCCTCCCTGACCCTTCTTACGGCCTGGCATTCAAGCTTGAAGCCCTCGATGTACTTGGGATCGTAGTATCTGGAAGCTCCCCTCCATCCCAGCAGGGCGCTGGGCTCTTCGGGCTCGAACTCGTCTCCGCCCGTGAGGTCGCGGTATTCGCTGGACTTGAAATCCGAGAAGCGCAGGGTCACGGGTCTGGGGCTCATGGCCTGGCAGACCTTCCTGATGCCGTCGGAAAGCATGTCGACGACCTTCTCGGGATGTCCGGTCTTTATCAGATAAAGGGGATGCTCATGGATGTAGGTGGTCCAGATGAACTCCTCCCTCATGAGGCCTATGCCGTCGCAGGGCAGGCTGGCGTATCTCTCCGCCAGGTCCGGGTCTCCCAGGTTCATGTAGATCTTGGTGCCGGTGACCGGGAAGGTCTCGGCGGCCACAGTCTGTACGGTTCCCGCTGTCTCGCGGGCTTCCTCCTTCTTCGAAAACTCGATGAGTCCCTCGTACACCACGCCGTTGGTGGCGTCCACGGAGATCTCCATGCCGTCCTTGATGACGTCCATGGCGGCTATACCCCTGGACTTGGTTCCCACGACGCAGGGGATACCCAGCTCTCTGGAAACGATGGAAGCGTGGCAGGTCATACCGCCGGAATTGGTGACGATGGCCCTGGCCTTCTTCATGGCGGGCACCCAGTCGGGAGCGGTCATTTCGGTGACCAGGATCTCCCCGTCACGGAAATCGTCAATGTTGGAAACGTCCTTGATGACATGGGCCTTGCCGGATACGGCTCCGGGTGAGGCGGGCATGCCCTTGCACAGCACCGTGTAGTTGCCGGCGGCGATGTTCGCGGCCTTCTTCTTCTTCGACCACACGGTCTCGGGCCTGGCCTGCAGGATCCAGATCTTGCCGTCCCGCTCGTCGATGCCCCATTCCATGTCCATGTAGCAGCCGTAGTGGTTCTCTATCCGGAGAGCGTACTCCGCCAGCTCCAGGATCTGCCTGTCGTTAAGGACGGCGCGGTCCCTCTTCTCCACGGGAACCGGCATCTCCTCGCAGTCACCGTCGGGCTTGCGTACCAGCATGACCTCCTGGGAATACACGTCTCTGACGATGATGCCCCTGTTGGCCTTGGATACCTGGTAGTTGTCGGGTGTGACGTTGCCCTGGACCACGTATTCTCCGAGACCGTAGGAGGCCTCGATGAACACCACGTCGTCGTGGCCGTTGGTCACGTTCAGCGTGAACATGACGCCGGATGCCTCCGAGAACACCATCATCTGGATGGCCGCGGAGAGCTCCACCTGGGTGTGGTCAAAGCCCTGCTTTTCCCTGTAGTATACGGCTCTGTCCGTGAAGCAGGAAGCGTAGCACTGCTTTACCTTCTCCACCACCATGTCGCCGCCCTTCACGTTCAAAAACGTATCCTGCTGTCCCGCGAAGCTGGCGTCCGGCAGATCCTCCGCCGTGGCGGAAGAACGGACAGCCACGAAGGGCTCGTCCTGTCCCACTTTCCTCGAAAGGGTCCCGTAGGCTTCCTTTATAGCCTTTTCCAGTTCCTCCGGCATCTTTTCCGCCACTATCATGGCGCGGATCTTCTCGCACACCGTTCTGAGAAGAGCGCTGTCCTCCACGTCGGTGAGTTCCGCCAGGGCTTCCTTGATGCGGCCCCTCAGGCCGTTCTTGTCCAGGAAGTAGCGGTAGGCGTATGCCGTGGTGGCGTAGCCGTAGGGCACGGGCACATCGGTCTTGGATGTCATCTCTCCCAGGGAGGAGGACTTTCCGCCGACGATGGATACGTCGTCCCTTTCCAGCTCGTCGAACCATAACAGAAACTGTTCATCCTTTTTCATTTTAAGATTACCCCCAAAATATCGCTGTCTGATGAACAGACAAATATACTTTTTAATTGTACCACCAAACGGGTGTGAAGGCAACCTCATTCAATTTCATCAAATTTTAATTTTCCCTTTCGAAAAAGAAAAACGGACAGTTTTTCCCCCGAGGGGGCAAACTGTCCGGTGTATCCCGTCCGATTATTAGATATATCCCGTTTCAGCCAAGAATTATGCGGCTGCCCTTCTCCACGCAGGTGTCGTAGAGGTAATCCAGGGTCTTGGTCATGCGCATGTTCTGGGTGATGAGCTCCATGGGGTAGATCTTTTTTACGCTTTCGACGTCGGTGCAGTAGCGCTCCGCGATATTGGCCACCTCCGATTCGAACTCCTCGGCGGTGATGGTGAAGTTCTGCTCGTCCGCGATGGCCGCCATGACGATGTCCCCCCTCAGACGGCTCTCCGCCGCCGGAGCCACGCGTTTTCTGACCTCTTCCTTATCCGCGCCGGTGGTGCGGCAGAACTCGTCCACGTCGGAGATGCTGTAGTACTGCATCAGAAAGTCCGCCAGGTATCCGTCGGTGGCCTGCTCCAGGATCTCGGGGGGTATCTCGAAGGGGTTGGCCTTCACGATGCGGTCCAGTACCTCGTTGACTGCCCTGAAGCGGGCGTTGGTCCTGGAGTCCTGATCCAGTTTCGACGAGATGTCCATCCTGTATTCGGCGACGTTTTTGAAGCCGTGGGAGGCCGCGAAAGCGTCGTCCAGCACCGGGAGCTTCTTGCGGTAGACTTTATTCACGGTGCACCTGAACTCGGCCCTCTTTCCCGCCAGGGACGGTTCCTGGTATTCCTGGGGGAACGTCACGAAGACGCTCTTGGAATCCCCGGCGCCCATGCCCACCAGCTGGGGCTCGAAGCCCGGGATGAAGGTGCCGCTGCCCAGCTCCAGTTCGTAGTCCTTTCCCTCACCTCCCTGGAAGGGAACTCCGTCCAGATATCCCGTGAAGTCCAGAAGGACTATGTCATGGTTCATGGCGGGGCCTGCGGCCTCCTCCTTTACCGCGTGCTGCTCCAGATCTTCCCTGATGGCCGCCTCTATCATCTGTGGCGTTACCGGATCCAGCACTTCCTTTACTCTGATGTTTCTGTATTCTATCTTGGGTGTCTGCATTTGATTCTTCCTTTCCTTTCAGATCTTTTCGTATCCCTTTACTCTGAACGCTTCCTCTCCCAGTTCCAGTTCCACCCTGTAACCCCGTCCGGGGGAAGGGATGGCGTCGTAGAAACCGAGGGTGCTGTCCACGAACCTTCTCATGAAGCCTCCTATGCTGCCTCCGTGGCATACCACGGCGGCCTTCACGTCTTCACGCCCCAGGTCCGTTATCCTGGTGAGTATCGACATGAAGCCCCTGCCGGAGCGCTCGTAGAACTCGTTGTTGGACTCCCCTCCCCGGCACTTCACTTCGCCGACCTCGAAGTCGTCCAGCCACGCGCAGTAGTCCGGATCCTTTTTGAGCTCCTCGTAGGCGTGCAGCTCGAAGTCCCCGAAGTTCATCTCCATGATGTCCGGCACAGAGGTGTAGTCCTGCTCCCCGAAGATCAGCTGCAGCGTCTCGTTGCAGCGCTTCATCCCCGAGGTGAAGTAGATGTCCGTGCCGGCGGGGTAGATGCCCTCCGCGGCCAGCTCCCGGATCTCCGCGATGCCCCGCTCGGACAGGGGCAGGTCCGTCCAGCCGCAGTAAATGTGCTCGTCCACGGCCCGGGTGCGGCCGTGCCGTATCAGGTACAGGACCGTGTTCATGACTTCTCCTTCCCGGGGCCCTTGAGCATCTCGCCCAGGCCCGCGTAGACCCGCCAGACCTCATCCGCCTCCCGGCAGAATATCTGCATCTGCTTTCCCACGTTGTCGCGGTAGAGCCGAAGGAGCTTTTCTATGGGCACCACCCCGCAGCATATGTCGTCGCAGATGATGATCTTGTCCCTGAACTCATCCATGTGTTCGTCGAACCAGTCGAATACCGGCAGGTCCGCCTGCAGGCGGGAGAGCACTGTGCGCTCCAGATGGTCTATGCAGCGGCGGGAGAAGTCTATATCGCATCCTCCGCATTCATATATGTCCTCATCCGAAAGGCCGAAGCGCTCCTTCGCGAAGTCCGTCTTGCCCTGGTATGATCCTCCGAATACTACTATCATCATGTCCTCCTACAAAAGCACGGCGAGGATCAGGTAGCTCACCGCTTCGGTCAGTATGACCCCTCCCCCTATGACGTCCCCGTTGATGCCGCCAAGAAGCTTCTCTGCGGTCTTGGCGATAAGAAGGGACAGTGCAGAAGCCCCCAGCAGGGAGCCGCACAGCAGGGGGGAAATGAAATATGACGCGGCCAGGCCCAGGGCGCACTGGGCTGCGACGCAGAAGACGTGCAGGCCGCTTTTTCCGCTGTTGAAATAGTACAGAAGGCCCTTGTTGTTCTCCATGGGGCTGAAGGTGAAGAGCACCACGGAAAAGAGGGCCCTGGAATAAAAGGGCACCGCCGTAAGAGCGTACCAGACCAGTTCCGACGAATATATCACCGCCAGGGAGGAAGCCGTGATCATGAGAAGCAGGCACACGCAGATGACCGAGAAGGCCCCGACGCTGGAGTCCTTGAGGATCCTGCGCTTTCCTTCCATGTCCCGGGAGGAGAGCAGGGCGTCGGAGCAGTCCATGAATCCGTCGAGATGAAGAAAGCCGGATACGAGGAAAAGAGAGAGGCACAGGATGGGCCCCGCCAGGATCTCCCTGACGCCGAGGCTCCGAAGGCCCCACAGGCACAGGGAGCTGGCGGCTCCGCAGATGAGCCCGTCAGTCGGGAAAAAGCACAGGATGGCCGCTCCGCGGGAATCCTCGAAAACGTTGTCCCTGACCTTTATCTTTGTGAACATCCCCAGGGATGCGAGAAAACTTTTTATCATGTCTAGATATCGAAATACCTCAGATGATCGTAGTTGAGGTAATAATGTTCCTTTACTTTTGTAAGATCCGTCCCGGAAAGGTTCTTCCACTCCTTGATGTTGGAAAAGAAGCATTCCAGCACTATGCCGGCTTCGGAGGCGATAAGGCAGTGGCACTCCCCGAGGATGCGGCGGAAGAATTCCGTAAGTTCGTCGTATACGCAGGCGTCGGAAAATATGTAGTCCGACACCACGATGAGGTCCTTCGCCTTTTCGGACAGCTCGAAGATCCCCCGGCAGATATCTTCCGCCGTGATGTCCAGCCTTACGGTCCCGGCGTCCGGAAAGATGTTGTTCTGCACCAGGGCCGTCAGGGAATCCAGCAGGATCACCTCCCTCGCCCCGATGGATCGACATATCCTTCCCACGTCAAAGGGCTCCTCGTAGGTGGAAAAGCCCCAGCCGGAACGGTCCGCCAGGTGTCTTGCGACCCTCTTTCTGTCTTCGTCGTCAAAGGGGATCATGGTGGCGGCGTACCCGAGGCTCGCCCCGTCGGAAGCCAGGCTCCTGGCCAGGTACTGGGCGAACATGCTCTTGCCCCCCTTTACTCCCCCGCTGATAAATATTAGCATCGCGTTTACCACAAAAAAGCAATGACGGAGCGTCTCCGCCATTGGCTCCTTACTATTCCTGTACGTCTATGAGGGACTTCTTGACCTTCACCAGTTCTATCTGGTTCTCCAAAAACTTGCTCTGCAGGTCGTTGAGGTTCCTCCTGTTAAGTTCGTACTCCGTCCGCAGGGCGTTGTACTTGTCCTTGTACTCGTCCAGCATGTCCTTGAGCTCGATGTTTTCCACCTGCAGCTTCTCGGCCTTGTTCTTCAGGGTCTTCATGCGGTTGTCCGCGTTGGCCAGCTCCAGCTTGAGCTCCTCCGCCTGCTTGACGCTCTCCAGGTTCTTCTCGAAGTCCTCTTCCTTTTCCTTCATGGCTTCCAGCAGTTCCCTGGTGGCAAAGAGCTCCTCCGTGGTATTCATCAGGGCCAGGATGGCCGCGTGGTTGCTGCTCATCTGGGGAGCGGCCGCCTTGGTGGTCTTCACCGCGTTGTCCACGTACTGGGCGATGGCTTCGACCTTTGCGGGGTCTTCATCGGTTATGATGTTGTAGGATACTCCCAGAATGTTAACAGTGACTCTTCTCTTTTCTTCCATGTCTCGTCTCCTCAAAGTTTCCTGTCTTATAATTATAAGTTATCTTTCGGCTTCAATCAATACAAAAATCATACCACCAGCCTGACATTTTCACTTCCGGCCAGCTCCTCGATCTGACGCAGCACTCCCGGCTCGCGGCTGATCCACATGCTCCTGGGAGCCTGGTACTTCATTGAAGCCTCCTTGTCGTAGAGGATGACCCTCACGTCCCCGGCGTTGGCCACCAGCACCTGCTTGATCTCCTCCAGCACCGCCAGCACGTAACGGTCCATGGAGATCACCACTGTGGCGTTCTCGGGGATGGGGCTGAGCTTGTCCTCCACCACCGTCATGACTTCCTTCGCCTTGACTTTCGCCTGCTGCTCCTTCTCGTAGGCCTTTCTGTCCTTGCCGTCGTAGTTACGCAGCCTTGCGATGGCGTAGGCGTCCTCGTCCAGGGAAAGCATGTCGTAGAGCTTGATGGAGGGCTGGTCGTTGCGCATGGTTATGGTGCCCTTTATAAGCACGGCGCGGTCCTTTTTGATGATGGGGCTCTTCTGCTCGTAGAGCTTGTTGAACACCGCCACCTCGTAGGTGCCGTAGAGGTCCTCCAGGGACACGAAGGCCATAAGGCCCGGATTGGATCCCTTCGTCATCATGGTCTTAACCGCGGTGATGAGGCCGATCATGTAGATCTTTTTGCCCTCCTCCACCTGCATCTCTCCGTCCTCGCCCACCTGCAGCATGGACGCGTCGCAGTTGACGAGGTGCCTGACGCTGTCTTCGTACTTAATGAGGGGATGGCCCGACAGGTACAGTCCCAGGGATTCCTTCTCGTAGCGGAGAAGTTCCTCCAGGGGCAGTTCCTCTTTGATGTAGCGGGTGCCCTGGGTCCTGGGTATGGCGGCGGAGACCCCTCCCAGCATGTCGAAGAGGTTCAGCTGGCCCTCCACCAGGTTCTTTCGTTCCCTCTGCACCGCTTCCATCTTCTCCGAGAACACCGCCAGCAGCTCCCTCCTGGTGTGTCCCAGGCTGTCGAAGCAGCCCGCCTTTATCATGTTCTCCACCGCCTTTTTGTTGACGGAGGTGTATTCCAGCTTGTCCAGGAAGTCGTCGAAATCGGTAAAGAGGCCCTTTCGCTCCCTCACGTCGGTGATCTCCGCTATGGCGCCCTCACCGAGGCCCTTGATGGCTAAAAACCCGAAACGGATCTTCCCGTCGCTGACGGTGAAGGTGTCGTAGGAGGCGTTGATGTCCGGGGGCAGAAGCTCGATGTCCTTTTCCTTGAGAAGCTTCACGTATCCGATGAGCTTGTCGTCGCTGCCGATGACGCTGGTCATCAGAGCCGCCAGGAACTCGGCGGGATAGTAGGTCTTCAGGTACGCCGTCTGGTAGGTGACCACGGCGTAGGCCGCGGCGTGGGACTTGTTGAAGGCGTAGGAGGCGAAGGCCTCCATCTGGTCGTAGAGCTTGTTGGCCGCTTCCTCCGAGATGCCGCTGCGGACGCATCCGGGGATGTTCTTCTCCGGGGAGCCGTGGACGAAGTCCTCCCGGTAGGCCTTGATGACCTTGGCCTTCTTCTTGCTCATGGCCCGGCGCACGTTGTCGCTCTCCGCCATGGAAAAGCCCGCCAGATCCCTGACTATCTGCATGACCTGCTCCTGGTAGACCATGCAGCCGTAGGTCACGTCCAGGATGCTCTCCAGCTGGGGGCACAGATATTTGATGCCCATGGGGTTTCGCTTGTTCTCCACGTATTCCCCGATGTACTGCATGGGTCCGGGACGGTACAGGGAGATGCCCGCTATCAGGTCCTCTATGCAGTCCGGCTGCAGGTTCATCATGAACCCGGTGATGCCGGCGCTCTCCAGCTGGAAGACACCCTTGGTGTCCCCCCTGGAGATGGTGGCGTATACGTTGGGGTCGTCCAGGGGCAGGTGGTCGACGTCCACGTCCTTGCCCTGGCTGCGCTTAATGCTCCTGACCGTGTCCTTGATGACCGTGAGGTTTCTAAGCCCCAGAAAGTCCATCTTGAGAAGCCCCAGCTCCTCCACGGTGACCATGGAGTACTGGGTGACGGGGGTGCCCTCCACCACGTACAGGGGCACGTAGTCCATGACGGGACGGTCCGCGATGACCACCCCCGCCGCGTGCTTGGAGCAGTGCCTGGGGGCTCCCTCCAGATGTTTCGCTGTGTCGATGAGCTTTGCGATGTTCGGGTCTTCCTCGATCATCTTTCTCAGCTCCGGGGCCTCCCCTATGGCTGAGTCTATGGTGGTGCCGGGATGGGAGGGGATCTCCTTGGCGATGCGGTCCACCTCGGAGGTGCTCATGCCCATGGCCTTGCCGATGTCCCTGACGGCCTGCTTGGCCCCCAGGGTACCGAAGGTTATGATCTGGGCGACGTTGGACTCCCCGTACTTTTCCTTGACGTAGTCGATGACCTTGTAGCGGTTGTCGATGCAGAAGTCCACGTCGATATCGGGCATGGACACTCGGGATTCGTTGAGGAACCTCTCGAAGATCAGGGCGTACTTCAGGGGATCCACCTCGGTGATGCCGGTGCAGTAGGCCACCAGGGATCCGGCTCCGCTGCCCCTGCCGGGGCCCACGGGGATGTCATGGTCCTTCGCGTATTTTATATAGTCCCAGACGATCAGGAAGTACTCGTTGAAGCCCATCTTGTCGATGACTCCCAGTTCGTAGTCGAGTCTCTCCCTCATCTCGTCGGTTATGGTATCGTACTTTTTCTCCAGGCCCTCCTCCGAGATCTTCCTCAGATAGGTGGCGGAGGTGTAGCCCTCCGGCAGGGCGTAGGCGGGGATGTGGTAGTGGTTGAACTCGAACTCCACGTTGCAGCGGTTCGCAACTTCCTTAGTATTCTCCACGGCTTCGGGCACGTAGGAGAAAAGCTGCCTCATCTCCTCCTCGCTCTTGACGTAGAACTCCTCCCCAGTGAAGCGCATGCGCTCCGGGTCGTCGTAGAGGGACCCGGTCTGGATGCACAGCAGCACGTCGTGGTAATAGCTGTCGTCGCGGCTGACGTAGTGGGCGTCGTTGGTGCATACGGGCTTGAGATCATACTTTTTCGCCAGCTCCAGCAGCCCCTCGTTGGCGACGCGCTCCTCCATGATGCCGTGGTCCTGGATCTCCACGTAGACGTTGCCCGCCCCGAAGCAGTCGATGAGGTTTTTGAGCTCCTCCTCGGCCTTTTCCATGCTGCCGGCGATCACCGCCTGGGGCACCTTGCCCGCGATGCAGCCCGTCAGGCAGATGATGCCCTCGTGGTAGCGCTTGAGAAGCTCGTAGTCCGCCCTGGGCTTGTAGAAGAAGCCGTCGGTATAGGCGATGGAGACGATCTTGGCCAGGTTCTGGTAGCCCGTCATGTTCTCGGCCAGCAGGATCAGGTGATAGTTTTTGCGGTCAAGTTTGGCGTCCCGGTCGGTCATGCCCCTCTCGGACATGTAGATCTCGCAGCCGATGATGGGCTTGATGCCCTGGCTGAGGCATTCCTTGTAGAAATCCACGCAGCCGAACATGACGCCGTGGTCCGTAATGGCCACGGCCTGCTGTCCCAGATCCTTTACCTTCTTTACCAGGTCCGGGATGCGGCAGAAGCCGTCCAGCAGCGAATACTGGGTATGTATGTGAAGATGTGTGAAGTTCTCTACTCTGATGCCTTCGTCCGACATATGTTTCTCCCATGGGCAGCTGCCCATCCTGATTATAACAGAACAGCGCTCTTTTAGGTCAGCTCCCGGGGAACTTCCTGAAGGATTTTTGCACCCTCCTGTGCGGGAGCCCCTATCCATTTAGGGTCCTTTTCGATTGACCTTTATGCCGTTTTGTGCGATAATAAAGCTGTAAGATACCGCGTATCGCTTCGATCTTTAAAAAACAAACACACAAGTTAATCACAAGGAGAAAAAGATGATACTGGAGAAAAGAAAACTGGAAACTCCCGACGGCAACAGAGAGATCTGGGTAGCCTATCCAAAGGGAGAATACGATTATCATGTAAAGAGCGACTCCGTCACGGTGCTGCTGGAAAAGGCGGACAGGCTAAGCGTGGAGGCCTTCATCGAAAAAAGCGGCTTTGCCCCCCTCATCGAGACCGGACACACCCTGATGGCTTTCCCGGTGCCCCGCCGAAACGGCTGGGTCAGCAAGGGAGCCAGGGAACAGACCGCCGACGAGAAGCTCATAGCCGCCCTTCAGACCAGCATCTTCTCCGGCACCCATACCAACGGCTGGAAGGCCATAGCGGACCTTCACTTCATCATAGCCGAGGGATCCGGAGCCACCCTGGCCAACTCGCTGATAGCCACCTGCCCCAGCCAGGACCTGGCTGCGGCGGTGCTGCTGTTCGGAGGCGAGATGAAGGACGCTGCGGCCTGCAACGCCACCGGAGCCGCCGTGCCAGCCCTGATAGTGAACGGCAGGGCCTACAGGAATTACTACATAACCGCCAACCGCGCCGAAAAGACAGCAAAGAACACCTGGAAGTGCCCCTATAACGCCAGCATGTTCGTGAAGTACGCTAAGAGCGAGGAACTCACAGGGGAGCTCATCAGAAGCTTCTATAGGGACTTCATGAAGAAGGTCAGGCGCGCCAACATCTCCCCCGCGGGAGAGCCCGACAGCCGCATCGATCCAGAGAACGAGGGCTTCAACTACGTCATCGACCACGTGCTGCCCGACAACGGCGGACTGGCCCATTCCTGGATAGAGTGCGTTCCCTCATCGGTCAAAAAGAACCCGAAAAAGAAGGTGCCCCTTATCCTGCTGTCCCACGGAGCCGGGGATTCGCCCCTGAGGATGGCGGAGCAGTCCAAGTTCCACCGCCTGGGAGAAAAGGAGGGCTTCATCACCGTATACTGCTACGCATCCAACCTGGTGAGCTGGAACCTGACCTTCAAGCCCGGCGCCTACAACGACGTGGAGTACTACGAGGAACTCATAAAGTATCTGAAGGATAAGTATCCCATCGACGAGGAGCGCATCTACACCAGCGGCTTCTCCAACGGGGCGGGCTTCGCAATGCTCTTTGCCATGGAGCATCCCGAGCTCATCGCGGCCAGCTGCCCGATAGACTCCACCTTCCCCTACGCGAGCCTCGGCAAGTTCAAGCCGGTGCGTCCCAGCACCTATGCCGCCGTGGTGCCCAAGCCCGGCACCCCCAAGCCCCCCGCGTTCACTCCTTCCAGCGATCCGAAGGCGGGCATGGCTCCGCTGAAGAGGGCCCTCAAAAAGCAGAAGGAAAAATCCTACGAGATGCCGGTGATGTACTTCTACGGCACCAGGGAGAGCGAATACCCCATCAGCAAGGAGACCAACCAGGAGCTGCAGTACCGCTTCTGGAAGGATTTCAACGGCATCAAGAACTCCCCCACCCGCGACGGGCTGGAACCCGCCGTGGGAGTCGAGGGCATGGACGTGAAGGTGTTCTATCCCGACAGGAGATATCCTTCCAACGCCTACGTGGACAACGTGTTCTACGCGGATCCCGAGACGAAGAAAAAGGACTACTACCACTTCGTCCTCATGTGCGGCAAGGCCCATGAGGTGCATCCCATCGACCCGACTCTGGGCTGGAAGTTCGTTTCCCGCTTCAGGAGGCTTTCCGACGGGACCCTTGTGGACAGGGATAACAAGTAATTAAGTTTATTTAAGCGGAGACGTCCAATGCACGTCTCCGCTTTTGATGGGAGGAAAATTAATTGAAAAGGTACCTGTATACGTTTCTGATCGCGGGCTGCATGGGCCTTCTGGCCCAGTGCCTCGCGGGAGCCTATTCAGCCCTGGGGCTCACAATGCCCCTTCTCACCCCCGCCGTCATGCTCTCCCTGGGAGCGCTGGGCATCATCCTGTGGGTGAGCGGACTGTTTGACAAGCTCAACAGCCTGAGCTTCGCCGCGATGCTCTTTCCCTTCGCGGGGCTCTCCGCCACCGTGGCGGGAGGAGCCGCGTCCCGTGCAGGAGCCGGGGCGAAGGCGGGCAAAGCGGTCCTGGGGGCCTTCGGAGAGATCCTGGGGGTCATTGCCCCTGGCTTCGCCGTGGGAGCCCTGCTGGCTCTTCTGAGGGCCTTCGTGCTTTAGGAGGGTGGAAAGACAATGACTTACATTTACGCATTTTTGTTTCCGGCGCTGTTCGCCGTGATCGCGCAGCTTCTTATCGAAAAGGTCCGCATCCCCGTACCGGTTATCCTCAGGGGAGGCATCATCCTGGGAGCGGTCCTCGGCTTTTTCGGGATCATGGGTCCCATCGCCGAGGCAGGGGGATTCGGAGTCACCACCCACCTGATGGCCCTGGGCGAAGCAGTCTACTCTGGAGTCATGGGGGCCATAGCGGGGGATCCCATGGGACTCGTGATGATACTTATCATAGTAACGGTGACCCTCGGCATCAGCGGGATCCTGGGACTGGTCCTGAAACCGAAGAAGTAGAGCTTCCAAATGATGTCCCGGGAAGAAAAAACAGTTGAATCATTAAGACGTCTTATTATATACTATTAAAAGAGAAAGACAATCAATTAACCGAAAGGAGAAAAACATGATAGCATACGACAAACTGTACATTGACGGTCAGTGGGTGGAAGGCACCAGCGACAAGGTGATGGAAGACACCTGCCCCATGGACAACAGCGTCCTGTATACCTACAAGGCGGCCAGCCAGGCCGACGTGGACGCGGCCTACGCCGCGGCCAGGGCTGCGTTCCCGGCATGGGCCAGGACCACTCCCGGCGAGAAGGCTTCCATGCTGGAGAAGCTGGGCAACGCCATCGCCGAGATGGCCGACGAGGTGGCGGACCTCCTGATCTGCGAAGGCGGATCCACCAAGCCCAAGGTAGACTTCGAGATCGGCATGTGCATCAACATCTGCAAACAGGCCATGGCGTTCCCGTACCTCATGAGGGGCGAGACCATAGCCTCCGACACCCCGGGCAAGGAGAACTTCACCTTCAAGGCCCCCAAGGGAGTCATCGGAGTCATCGCTCCCTGGAACGTGCCCCTGGTACTGGCCATGAGAAGCGTGGTCCCCGCGGTGGCCTGCGGAAACACCGTGGTCCTGAAGCCCGCCTCCGACACTCCGGGCACGGCGTTCATCATCGGCAAGTTCTTCGAGAAGGCCGGCTTCCCCAAGGGAGTATACAACGCCATAGCCGGAAAGGGCAGCGAGATCGGCGATTACTTCGTAGAGCATCCGATCCCGGACGCCATCAGCTTCACCGGTTCCACCGAAGTGGGCCAGATGATAGGCGCCACCGCCGGCAACATGATCAAGGACGTGTCCCTGGAGCTGGGCGGCAACAACGTCATGATGGTGCTCAAGGACGCCGACCTGGAGAAGGCCGCCGCCAGCGCGATCTTCGGAGCCTTCTTCAATCAGGGACAGGTATGCATGGCCCTCAACAGGATCATCATCGAAGAGCCCGTCTACGAGGAGTTCGCGAAGATCTACGTCGAGATGGTCAAGGGCATCAAGGTGGGCGATCCCCACGATCCCGAAGTGTTCCTGGGACCGGTCATCTCCCAGACCCAGGTAAAGAGCGTGGAGGGCTTCATCGAGGGCACCATCAAGGCCGGAGCCACCGTGGCTCTCGAGGGCCATACCGAGGGCAACTACATCTATCCCTGGGTATTCAAGGACTGCACCAACGACATGCCCGCCTGCTGCAACGAGGTGTTCGGACCCGTCATCTGCCTGATCAAGGCAAAGGACGAGGAGGAAGCCCTGGCGATAGCGAACGACACGGAGTACGGTCTTTCCGGATGCATCTTCACCCGTGACGTGTTCCACGGCATGGAGCTGGCCAAGAGGCTCGAGACCGGCATGACCCACATCAACGACCAGTCCATAGCGGACGAGCCCCACGTAATGTTCGGCGGGGAGAAGATGAGCGGCGTAGGCAGGTTCAACAACCACTGGGTCATCGACAAGTTCACTTCCGAGAAGTGGATCAGCGTAAACAAGAACTGATAATCTCAGGCTGCTTCAAAGCGGGCGTTTCGCCCGCTTTTTTTAGTGTTTCCCTGGCGGTTTTCAGCCGCACCGCATCCCCGTATCTGCTATAATATGGCGGACAGCATGTTCAAGCGAAAGGATCATTATTATGAAAAGAAAACTGATCTTACTTACTGCACTTATGTTTATCTGAGGCTGCTCCGCAGAGCAGGGCCAGTGCAAAGAAACAAACGGGCCCGAACCGAAGATATCCTTCACCGCGGAGCTGGGGGACGGGGAATTCGTTTGACGGAAAGCTCCCATGGCTTGTCCGTCCTTTTTTTTTACCGCTGCCCAGCCTCCGGCGTTCCTCACGGTATTTTAATCTGCATGCCGGTAGATAAGAGCTCCCCGCTGTGGTAAAATATTAGGATAAGAGATACTTTTCGAGGAGAAACACCATGTGGGAAACGCTCAGATCCGTCATATCCACCGGTATGTCGGCCATGAACTTCATGTCGGTGATCGACATTCTCATCACCGCCACAGTGATCTACATCCTCCTGGAATGGCTCAAGGATTCCCAGGCCATACAGGTGCTTAAGGGCGTACTGATCATCGTGGCCCTTACCCAGATAAGCGGATGGATAGGGCTGGTCACGATCAACTATATACTCAGGAACCTGCTGACAGTGGGACTGATCGCCATCATCATCATGTTCCAGCCGGAACTGAGAAGGACGCTGGAAAAGATAGGATCCACCAGGCTCAGGGACTTCATCTCGTCCTTCTCCGGAAAGGACGAGACCGAGAGCATCACAAAGACCATCGACCAGGTGGTGTCCGCCGCCAGCGAGATGTCGAAGACCAAAACGGGAGCCCTTATCGTGTTCGAACGCGACACCTCCCTGAAGGACATCATCGATACCGGCACCCTGCTGGATTCGGTGCCCACCAGGCAGCTCCTTATAAACATCTTCACCCCCAACACGCCGCTTCATGACGGAGCCGTGGTCATAGGCAATGAGGACCACCGCATCAAGGCGGCGGGATGCCTCCTGCCCCTGACCCAGAACCGCAGCCTCTCCCAGGAGATAGGCACCCGTCACCGCTCCGCCATAGGCATGAGCGAGATATCGGACGCCATAGTGGTGATCGTCAGCGAGGAGACCGGAGTCATAAGCTACGCCCTCAACGGAAAGCTCTCCCGTTTCCTGGACGCGAAGGCCCTCACCAAAGTCCTTACGGACGCGCTGGTCAATTCCCCGGGCAGCAGGCCCGAGAAGGAGGAGAACTGATGAAGACCAAGATAGGCAGAGAACAGATCCTCAGAGCCCTGCTGTCCCTCTTCCTGGCGTTCTTCCTGTGGGTGAGCGCCACGGCGAACACCGACCCGGTGAAGACGGTAAGGTTCACCAACCTGCCGGTGGAATACATAAACGTGTCCGAGGGCCTGGTGGTGGACAATCCCCTGGAAGGCATAACCGTCCGCTTCTCCGGCACGGCCACCAAGATATCCAAGATAAACCGGGCCGACATCAGGGCCGTGGTGGACCTGGGCTCCATTACCCGTTCGGGAGAGTATACCCTTGAAGTAGTGATAGAGGGCCTGCCCGAATACGTGAGCATCAGCGAGATCAGCGACAAGTACGTGCTGGTCCGGGTGGGCAACGTGATAAACACCGCCACGGATTTCGAACTGGAATCCACAGGCAGCCTGGCCCCGGGATGCATCCTGCTGGACACGTACTATGACGACGTGCAGGTGTCCGTCATAGGAAGCGACAACGTCACAGAGACCATAGCCGTGATAAAGGGATACTACGGCCTGTCCGGACAGAACACCAGCTTCAGCGAGGAAGCCGTGCTGGCCGCCTACGACGGCAACGGAAAGAAGATCGACAACGTCACCATCTCACCCTCCTCGGTGGAAGTGTACGTGACTGTGGGACAGACCAGGATGGTGCCCATAAACGTGGTGCTGGAGGACGAGCCCGCGGAGGGCTTCACCGTCAACGGCATAACCCTTTCCTCCCCGGACATCCTCATCGCCGGCGAGAGCTATCTTCTGGATGAGATATCCAAGGCAGACACGGTGCCGGTGTCCCTTGCCGGAGCGTCCCAGTCCTTCGACGCGGTGCTGGGATTCGACCTGCCCGAGGGCGTCAGCGTGTATTCCCAGGACGATGTCGTGGCCCACATAACCATCGATAGGGTATCCACCAAGACCATCGTGTACAACTCCGTGCAGTTCAGAAACTCCTCGGGAGGGACCACAGGGATCATCACCGACGAACTGGACGTGGCCATCACGGTGATGGCAAACGCGGAGATGCTGGACGGTCTCAACGAGGATACCATCCCCGCTTTCATAGACCTTTCCGGCCTGGAGGAGGGAGAGCACGAACTGACGATCCAGTACGACATACCGGACGGAGTCACCATAATCGATACCACCCAGAAAACTGTCATCGTAACGGTCAGAAATGAGTAAAAAGTACTGCTATACCGCGTCCGAGATCAGACTCGACGCGCTGGAAGTAATAAAAGGATGCGACGAGAAGGCTCTCCTGAGGCGCAGGCTTCATCTTAAGGAGAGCTCGACTGTCGAGATCACCAGAAGATCCCTGGACTCACGCTTTCATGAATCCAGGGGCATCTTTTATGTCTACAGCGTACTGATAACCTCCCCTGTCCCGATAAAGAACAAACTTCTTAAGCCCTCGGAGCCCCCGAAGGCGCTGCCCCCCACGCCCTCAGCGGGATCCTCCCCCAGGGTGGTCATCGCGGGAAGCGGTCCCGCGGGGCTGTTCTGCGCCCTTCAGCTGTGCGAGGCGGGCATCCGCCCGGTGATCCTGGAGCGGGGGCGGGACATACCCGAAAGACAGAGGGACGTGGAGGAGTTCGCAGGGACCGGGACCCTCTCGGAGATATCCAACGTGCAGTTCGGCCTCGGAGGAGCGGGCACCTTTTCCGACGGGAAGCTGAACACCAGGATAAAGAGCCCTCACATCAGAAAGGTACTGGAGAGCTTCGTTACCTTCGGCGCCGATGAGTCCATAATGTACAACGCCCGGCCCCACGTGGGCACCGACATGCTGCGGGGCATCGTCACCGGCATCAAGATGTATCTCGAGGCCCAGGGAGCCTCCTTCCGCTTCGAATCGACCCTCACGGGGTTTGAGACCGCCGGAGGACATGTACGCTCCGTCACGGTGAACGGCACTGAAAGGCTCGAATGCGACGAACTGGTGCTGGCGGTGGGAAACGCCGCCCGGGACACCTTTTCGATGCTTTATTCCTCCTCAGTCGCCCTGGAGCCCAAGGCCATCGCGGTGGGCGTCAGGATAGAGCATCCCCAGAGCGTCATGAACGAATACGTCTACGGCAGGTACGCGAAGGAGCCCCTGCCCGCGGCGGAATTCTCCGTGACCTACAGGGATCCCTCCGGAAGAGGGGTCTATACCTTCTGCAACTGCCCTGGAGGAGAGGTCATCAACGCCTCCAGCAGCCGGGGGCTTGTGTGCATCAACGGCATGAGCCTTTCTGCCAGAAGCGGGGAGAACTCCAATTCCGCCCTGGTGGTCACGGTCAGGCCCGAGGACTATCCGGGGGACCACCCCCTTTCGGGGATCGAGTATCAGAAAGCCATAGAAAGAAAATGCTTCGAAGCCGCTGGGGGAACCTACGCCGTGCCCGGAATGGAGATCGGTGAATTCACCGGGACCGGCGAGGGGTGTGTGACCGCTTCCACCATGAAGCCTTCCTGGGTCAGAACGGATCTGAACGAAGTTTTGCCGGAGGAGATATCGGGGCCCCTGAAGAACGCACTGACGGAGTATTCGAAGAAGATCAGGGGATTCGGCGGCGGCCTGATACTGGCACCGGAGACCCGCACCTCCTGCCCGGTAAGGATCCTGAGGGGAAAGGACATGCAGAGCATCTCCGTGGAGGGGCTCTATCCCGCGGGGGAAGGAGCGGGCTACGCCGGAGGCATAGTGTCCAGCGCCTGCGACGGCATCAGCTGCGCGGAAGCTCTGATACAAAAGTACATATAAGAACACAACAGGGGTTTTCCCGGTATCGGGAAAGCCCCTGTCTTTCTTTTGAGTTTCGTTTTCTAGCACTCCTTCATGATCCTCATGAAGAATTCCACCGCTCTTCCCACGGTCTCGAGCCTGATGTGCTCGTTGTTGCCGTGGAGGGCGTGCCTCTCTTCCGCGGTAAGGTCCGCCGCCGAGAACTTGTATACCCGATCGGACACGTCAGAATAGTGGCGGGAGTCGAAGCACTGCACCATCAGGTAGGGCGCCACGATGCTGCCGGGCCAGGCTGCCCTGACGGCGTCGGAGACCACTTCCCAGCCGAAGCAGTCGGTGCGGGAGATCGGGGACGGATCCCTTCCCTCCGCGGTGATAATCACGGAGCCGTCCTTTACGGTCTGCCTGGCGTAGGCCAGGGCGGATTCCACCGTATCCCCGGGATTCAGCCTGAGGTTGGCGGTCATGGAGGCTGTGGGCGGTATCACGTTCACCGCCTGGCTTCCCTGCATCTGGGTGAAGGCCACGGTGGTGCGCACCAGGGCGTTGAGTTCTCCGCCGCTCTTTTTGCAGATCCGATCCAGCACTCCCCCGAAGAGCCAGAGGTTGGAAAAGATCATCCTGTACACGAAGCCCGAATGCCTTCCCAGGGTATCGAACATGGCCAGCACCGGAACGGTGAAGCGTCTCCTGAAGGGATGGGCCTCCATCCTGGCGCATGCCAGGGAAAGTATGCCCAGGGGCGTATGGGGCCCGGGTGCGGAAGCATGCCCGCCGTCGGAGTTGGCGGTGAAGGTCATGTTGCACATGCCCTTTTCCGCTATGCCGATAAGGCCGCAGGGACCCTTGACTCCGGGGAACACGTTCTCCACCACGGCTCCTCCCTCGTCCAGCACGAAGGAGGGCACGATGCCGTTCTCCTTGAACCACAGGGCGATGTTCCTGGCTCCGAGGCCTTCCACCTCTTCCCCGCCGGAGAAGGCGAAATAAATGTCGTTTTTCGGGGTGAAGCCCGAGGCCATGAGGTTTTCCGCGGCGGTAAGGATTCCGTTGAGGGAATTTTTCGTATCCACGGTGCCCCTGCCCCAGATCCTGCCGTCCTTTATTACAGCGCCGAAGGGATCCTCGTCCCAGAACTGCTCCTCCACCGGCACCACGTCGTAGTGGGCCATGAACACGGGACATTCACCCCCGGAGGAGCTCCCCTTCCAGCGAAACAGCAGTCCCCTGCCGTCGAAGTGCGTGAGCTCGCAGTTCTTCCAGACGTTCGGATACAGTTTCTCAAACAGGCCGATGAGCTTATCGAATTCGGCGTCGTCCTCCAGGGAGTGATCGTAGTAGGAGACCGTTTTGCACCTTACCAGTTCCCTCAGGTTCTCCACCGCCCGCTCCCGGTCGAATTCCAGAGGGGCGTATTCCTTCTTTTCCTCTCCGTGGGGCCTGAAGGCCGCGGTGCGCGCCAGCACCACCGCCAGCAGGACGGCTATAAGTACGAGAATGATGATACCAGCCATGTTTTTTTCTCCTTGTCTATTTTAAATTTGATGTTTTTCAGTTTTTCCTTCCAACCAGGGCCTTTTCCTGCCATCTTCCGCTCATGTAGCGGCCCACGGCAAGGCTCAGGCAGCATATCCATCCTATGGGCACCGATACCCATACAGCGTGGGGTCCCACCCCGAAGATGTATACCATGATGGCCGCGGCTATTATCCTTATGGACAGCGTCGAGAAGGAGCACAGCATCGCGAAGTAGGCGTCCCCCGAACCGGAAAGCACGTTGACGGTGGGAAGATACAGGGCGAACAGGAAGCAGAACATGCACAGGAAGTGGATCATTCTGACAGCCAGATCGAAGCTTTCACCCGAAAGGCCGAACAGCAGGGCGATCTCCTCCGAGAAGACGTAGACCAAAAGGGCTATGACGGAGGAGAAGACGAAGCTCGTAAGCTCTATCCTCTTCCAGCATTCCTTTACCCGCTGGGGTTTTCCCGCCCCCACGTTCTGTCCCGTGAAGGTGGACATGCCCACCGCCAGGCCCTGGATCGGGATGAAGATGTAGTTCTCCATGCGGTTGCCCACGGTGAAGGCCGCCATCAGGGTGCGTCCGAAATGGTTGACGATCCTCTGCATCAGGACGCCTCCGAGACCGATGACGCTGGACTGAAGGATCGTGGGTATGCCCATCTTCAGGCACTTTCGGCTCATCTCGGGATCGAAGCGGATCTCCGAAAGGGAGAAGGCGAAGATATCGTACTTTTTTCTCATGTAGCTCAGGGAAAAGATTATGCTGATGAACTGGGCGATGACCGTGGCCACCGCGACTCCCATGACCCCCAGGCCGAACTTCAAAACGAAGAGCAGGTCCAGCATCAGGTTCGTCATGGTGGATACCGCCAGGAAGTACAGGCTGGCGCGGCTGTCCCCCACCGCCCGCATCATGGCCGCGGTGCAGTTGTAGATGAACTGGAACAGCACTCCCAGGGAGTAGATCCTTATGTAGAGGACCGCAGCCTCCAGTATGTCGGCTTCTCTGATGTTCATCAGTCCCCCGAGAAGGGCCCCGGCCCCCAGAGTGCCCACCAGGCTCATGATGAGACCTCCCGCCGCCGCCAGGGCGAAGGAAGTGGAGGCCGCTTTTCTTATATCATCCCGGCCCCCTGCCCCGAAGAACTGGGCGACCACTATGCCGCAGCCGTTGGAGAGCCCGGAGGCGATGCCCACGAAAAGGAACGTCAGGGTGCCGCAGTTGCCCACCGCCGCCAGGGCGGTCTCGGACACGAAGCGGCCCACCACTATGCCGTCCACGGTGTTGTAGAGCTGCTGAAGGATATTTCCTATCATCAGCGGTATGGCGAATACTATGACCTTCTTCCAGCCGGTGCCGGTGGTCATGTCGAGTTTTCTGTTCATATCCTTATTCCTTTTGTTAATTATATCACACAAGGGGCCGCGGCAGACCGCCACAGCCCCGAATACATCTCAGATATACAGTCCCGCCACCATCCTGCGGTAGAAGAACAGGGCCACCAGCAGGGAGAGTCCCTCCGCCAGGGGCAGGGCGAACCACAGCATGTCCAGCTCGCCGAAGACCATGCTCAGCACCCAGAAGCTGCCCGCCAGGAGCATGAAGCTCTTGAGGATGTTCAGGATGAGGGCGTCCCTGGAATGGTTCAGGGCCTGCATGGCGCTGCCCAGCACCACGTTGAGGCCGGAGAACACGAGGGAGCTCACCGTTATCCTCAGGGCCCTGACACCGATGGAGAGCATGTGATCCGATGCGGAGAAGAGCCTGAGGACCTCACCGGGCACCGCTTCGAAGACGGCGGTGAGCATAGCCATGTAAACCACGATGAATCCCAGGGCGTAGCGCAGGATCTTTCTGACTCTGTCGTGGGAGCCCGCCCCGTAGTTGTAGGACAAAATGGGCACCATGGCGTTGTTTAAGCCGTAGGCCGGCATGCAGGAGAAGTTGAGAAGCTTGGACCAGATGCCGTATACCGCGGTGGCCGTGGTGGAATATCCCAGCAGCACCTGGTTTATGAGAAACGAACTCAGAGACGCAAGGCCCATGGTCACCATGGAGGGGAAGCCTATCTTCACGATATCCGTCCCCAGGGACCATGACGGGGCGAAGATGCTTTTTGCCCTAAGACGCGCCCACTCGTTCTTTCTTACGTTCAGTACCAGGGCTATCACCGCAGCAAGTATCTGCCCCGATACGGTGGCCACCGCCGCTCCTGCGATGCCCATGCGGGGGAAGGGTCCCAGGCCGAAGATCAGGATGGGATCGAAGATCATGTTGAAAACGGCGCCGCCGGCCATGGAGGCCATGGACAGGGACGCGTGGCCGCTGGCGGTCAGCAGTCTCTCGAAGTACTGGCCGAAGAAGCTTCCGAATCCTATCATCCACACTATCCGAAGGTAAGTGATGCCCCCGGTCACGATCTCCTCCACGTCCGTCTGCATGCGGTAGAAGGGTCCCACCGCGAAGATGCCCAGAAGGAAGAACACCAAGCAGAGCACCACGCCTATGAACATGCCGGTGTGGATGACCTTATCCGCCGTGTCGGCTTTCCCCATGCCCCTGTAGCGGGGCACCAGGGCGCTGATGCCCACTCCCACGCCCACGGTGATGGAGCCCATGATCTGCTGCATGGGAAAGGCCAGGGATACCGCCGTCAGGGCGTTCTCCGAGATCCTGGCCACGAACATGGAATCGACTATGTTGTATAATGCCTGAATAAAAAAGGACGCCATCATCGGAAGTGACATGGAAGCGAGAAGCTTCCCCTCCGGCATGGTGCCCAGCTTGTTGCCTGAATCCTTCTGAGACATCGAGCAACCTCCTGCGAAGAGTGTTTTCGAAAAAAAAAAAAGAATATCCGTCTTTAGGATGGTGCCGATGACCGGGATCGAACCGGTATGGTTTATTCAACCGCAGGATTTTAAGTCCTGTGCGTCTGCCTGTTCCGCCACATCGGCATATATGGAGGCGACACCCAGACTCGAACTGGGGATATAGGTGTTGCAGACCTTTGCCTTACCTCTTGGCCATGCCGCCTTCACAACTGAAAAAATGGAGCGAAAGACGGGATTTGAACCCGCGACCCTCGCCTTGGCAAGGCGATGCTCTACCACTGAGCCACTTTCGCTCGCTGATGGTGCCTAGGGCCGGAGTCGAACCAGCGACACATGGATTTTCAGTCCATTGCTCTACCAGCTGAGCTACCTAGGCGTAAATGGCGACCCGGACGGGGCTCGAACCCGTGACCTCCAGCGTGACAGGCTGGCATTCTAACCAACTGAACTACCGGGCCATGAAGTCATGGTGGTCGCTACAGGGCTCGAACCTGTGACCCCCGGCTTGTAAGGCAGGTGCTCTCCCAGCTGAGCTAAGCGACCCTTCCTTTTCAAAAGGCTTAATCATTATATATAAATACTGAAGTGATGTCAATAAAAGACGGGTAAAATTTTGCCCGCGGAGCCTGTATAGTGTATTTCCCGCCCGCGCCGTAAAAAGCTGTGTCATAATGCCTGATCAGTCAGTGAACCAAAAGCTGAGCGCATGCCGGCAAAGAACCGGCACGGGACAGCCTCAGTATCTTCTGATCATTTGTCGCTGTAATACAGGCCGTGCACCGTGCAGTACATATATATCCTTTTCACACCTTCGGCCCTGAAGCGGGCTTCCGTCTTCCCTCCGGGAAAGAGCCTCACGAGCTGCACTCCGTCATCCGAGACCGCGGCATAGAAAGCGAAGTAATGGTCCTTCGTCATCGGGTGCCTTCCCACGGATATGACGTATTCGCCGTTTACCGGCGCCATCCTCATGCCCTGGCCCTGTTCCGCGTGAAGGGCGGGCAGGATATTTCCGCAGCATCTCACCTCCGCATTGCCGGTGGATACTATAACGTTTCCGCATTTCGGACACACATGAAATCTAACATCCAGCATATGATTCACCTCCGTAAGACAATTGTATCATACCGGCATACGGATGTCCATATCCGTATCCGTGCCGTGTATCGGACCGGGACCCGATCGGTACCCGGTCTCAGGATTCGAGGAACTCCCTTATGAGCCCCAGCACGTATTCGAGATCGGCTCCTTCGAAGCCGTGGGACGCTCCCCGGATCTCTTTGAGGGAAGCGTTTTCGTAAAGCTCCGCTGCCCTTTTGGAGTAGCTGATGCTGACGATATTATCGGCGGTGCCGTGGATCAGAAGCACCCTTCCCCTATAGAGGGATATGGCGCCTTCCCAGTCGAAGCCCTGCATGCAGCGGGCGTATTCCCCGCCGAGCCTCATGGGCATCTCTCCGATGATATCGGGGATGTTCTTTGGATCGAAGCGGTAGATCAGCATGTCCCCCTTCATGGAATCGTCCGGTATGCACAGGGCGGGATACAGCAGGATCAGCGAAGAGATGTCGTCCCTTTTCGCCGCCGTCAGAGCGGAGACGAAGCCTCCCTGGCTCTGTCCCATGAGCACGATCTTCCTTCCGGGGAAGGAACTTTTCACGTATCCGATCACGGCTTCGAGATCTCTTACCTCCGTAAGTACGGTCATGTCCTCGCTGAGGCCGTCGGAGGAACTGTTAGGTCCCCCGCCGCAGAAATCATAGCTTACCGCCGTATATCCCCAGCCCGCCGCCGCCAGGGCGTAGGCTTCGCAGGCGCGCTGGTCCGCGAGAAAGCCGTGGCTCATTATTATCACGGGCCCTTCGCCTCCGAAGATCCGTCCCCGGATCGTCAGGCCGTCCCTTACGGCCGTGAACTGTTTCGTATCGATTGTTTCCATAACGTCCTCCTGGAGAAACAAAGAAATAAAAAAACCGGACTCTTCAGTCCGGGAAATCTTTCTGGAGGCGACACCCAGACTCGAACTGGGGATATAGGTGTTGCAGACCTTTGCCTTACCTCTTGGCCATGCCGCCGTTTTGCGTAAAAAAATGGAGCGAAAGACGGGATTTGAACCCGCGACCCTCGCCTTGGCAAGGCGATGCTCTACCACTGAGCCACTTTCGCTCGTACATATGGTGCCTAGGGCCGGAGTCGAACCAGCGACACATGGATTTTCAGTCCATTGCTCTACCAGCTGAGCTACCTAGGCATAAAATGGCGACCCGGACGGGGCTCGAACCCGTGACCTCCAGCGTGACAGGCTGGCATTCTAACCAACTGAACTACCGGGCCATACAGACTTATGGTGGTCGCTACAGGGCTCGAACCTGTGACCCCCTGCTTGTAAGGCAGGTGCTCTCCCAGCTGAGCTAAGCGACCGCAAGATCCATGCGACTTGACTATTATACAGTATCGTTTCCCTTTTAGCAATATTCTTTTCAAATATTATTATTTTTTCCTTCGCATCATTTTCGCTCCAGTTCCGCCCAGAGACCGGCGGCGTTGGCTTCCATCACGTCGAGACAGCGGGTAAGGGAGATCCTGTCCTCTTCAGAGAGGCCGCGAAGGAGCACTGCCGCTATCGTCTCGTTCACCCTCCTGATCTCTGCCGCAGCCTGCTCACCTTTGTCTGTCAGGCTCACCAGGCTCTTCCTCCTGTTTTCGGGATCGGTCTTCGTTTCTATCAGGCCCGTTTTCTCCAGTCCCGCGCAGTCCCTGCTGACGGATGCCTTGTCCGCCAGCACCTCGCCGCAGAGCTCATCCTGGCTGCAGGCCTCCCGCTCGGAGAGCTTCAGGAGGATCATGTTCATATTTCCCGAAAGGCCCATCTCCTTCATGCGTTTTTTAAGGTACAGGTGCCTTATCCTGGCTGTGCGGTAAAAGGGTATCAGAAGTTTCTTTCTCATCTCGCCGTCTCCGCCTCATACGCTTTTTCCGCGGCGTTGATCAGGGCGTGGGCATGGATCGCCAGGGGTATGGAGACCACCAGGGACAGAAGGTCCGCCGCCGCCTGGGCCGCCGCCAGGCCGTCGACTCCGAAGAGTCTTGGAAGCACGAAGAGCATCGGGTAGAGGGTATAGCCCTGTCTGGCTATGCTGAGGGCCAGGGCCGGCAGGGCCTTTCCTATGCCCGCGTAGAACATGTTGTTGGCGGACACGAAGGTATGGGCCGGCAGCACCAGGCACTGCAGGGTTATGGCCAGACTGCACAGCCTTGCCACCTCCGGATCGGCGGAGCGGTTAAACACGGTTATGAGGGGATTTCTGAGCAGGATGAAGAAAGCCGCCAGGCCTATGCCGCCTATGATGGACACCACGGTGGCGTAGCGCAGGCCCTCCCGGACCCTGGAGTACTGCCGGGCGCCCCAGTTGTAGCCCGCCACGGGCTGGTAGCCCATGCCGAAGCCCAGCACGATGTGGAACGGGAATTCCATTATCCTGGAGGTCACGCTCATGGCCGCCAGGGCGGAGGTGCTGTAGGCACCGGCGGTGCGGTTTATGATGATGTTTCCGATAAGCATGCACAGGGTGCGGAAAAGGGCCGTGGAACCTATCTTGGAAATGTCGAAGATTTCTGCCCAAACGTAGCGCACCTTTCTCAGGGCCAGGGCCGCGGCGCTCTTCTTCGAAACGTACATGTACAGAAGTATCGAGAAGCTGACAGTCTTGGAGACAGCGGTGGCGATGGAAGCCCCCGTCACCCCCAGGCCGAAGGTGCGGATGAACAGGGGATCCAGAAAGCAGTTCAGGACGCTGCCGAAGGTGATGCCGATCATGGCAATGGTGGCGCTGCCCTCGCTCTTAAGGCAGGAATTCAGTATCAGGCTGCCGATCATGAAAGGCGCGGCGATCAGCACGTAGCGGGCGTACTGCATGGCGTATATGACGCAGTCGTCGTTGGCTCCTAGGGACCTCACCAGGTTCTCCCCCATGGCAAGGCCTCCCAGGGAGATCAGAAGTCCCGCTCCCATGCCGGTAAAGACCGCCGTGGACAGGACCCTGTCCGCCTTTTCCTTATCCATCTGCCCCAGGCTGCGGGCCAGAAGGCTTCCCGCTCCGGTGCCGATGAAGGAGCCGATCATGGTGATGGTCCGCTCCAGGGAGTGGTTCACGCCCACCGCCGCGGTGGCGCTGGTGCCAATGGTGCTGACGAAGTACGTATCCACCAGGTTGTAGAACACGCTCACCAGCTGGGCGGCGATGGTGGGTATCGCCATGGCCAGTATGACCCTTTTAATATTACCATTGAGCATCATCTCGCTGCGCTCGGCCCGTCTGTTCCCCTTTTGCGACATGGTGTCCTCCTTCCGTTACAATTAACAACTGTTGATTTTTACAACAATAGTATACTTCAAAACCATATCCCCTGTCAAGGGAAACCATTCATGCCTGTGAGTTCGGTATCGGTATCTCTGCGGCTGGTTTCGGCGAAAAACTATTCCACGATTGATTGGGTGGGATATTTGACATAGTATAATCGTTATGCGCTGTCGATCGGGGAAATCGATAATAGTAAAAAGGACGTAAATGATCATGAACGAAACGATGTCTTCAGACGAGATATTCTTCTTTGATGCGAAGCCCGCGGCGCTGCCTCTGTACATGGCATTCCGGGAGGCTGTCATTGAAAGGATTGCGCCTGAGCGGATCGAAGCAAAGAAAACCCAGATATCCTTCTTCAACCGGCATATGTTCGCCGCGGTATCCTTCACGCCGGTGAGAGCTGCGAAAGACCGCCCTGACCCTTTTCTGACGATCACCTTCGGTCTGCCGTACCAAAAGGACTCCGCCCGTATCGATGTTTCGACACAGCCCTATCCGAACCGCTGGACGCATCATGTGATGATCGGCACACCGGAAGAGATAGATGATGAGCTCCTGTCGTGGATCATCGAAGCCGCGGAATTTGCACGAAGAAAGTAGGTTTAAATATATATATCCGATATCCGGTTATAAACCCCGAATTCGAGGGGTCTGAAAAAAGCCGTAAAAAGAAGGATCCGCGGATCCTTCGGTAACACGGCAGAGCTTATCCCGCCTCAGAAGCGGAGGATCACCTGCAGCTTGTCGCAGGCGGGATCCTTTCTCTCCCGGGACATAAAATCAAATACTTCCGGCTCTCCCGCCGCCGCCTCCGAGGCGATCGTCAGGATGTCCTCCTCGTAAAACAGGTTCTGTACGAAGCTGTGGGCGATATCGCCGCAGGATACAAGGGTGACGAACCTGCCGGATTCCACATGCCTCTCCAGGACGATGTCCCCCTCCGAACGGCGGATCACTTCCCTGGTATCGAAATCCCCCAGGGGATTGATTATGTCGAAAGCAAAGACCGTTCCGGGAGCCATGTAGGTCTTCATGGCCGAGATGAGGGATACCAGCTCCTGCCTGGTAAGGTAGTTCACGCTGTCACAGGCGGAGTAGGCGAAGTCGAAGACCCTCTTTCCCCTGGGGGAAAACAGGGCCATGTCGTTTTTTACCAGCTCGTAGCTTCCTCCCCGGGAACGGGTGGAATACAGCTTCATGTCGGCCCTGGACAGCATCTCGGAGGAGGTATCCACTCCCTGGCAGAAGGCCCCCTCGGCGTAGAAGAAGGAAAGCAGCTGTCCCGTGCCGCAGCCCAGATCCAGGATGCTCTTCCCCTTTAACTGTCCAAGTCCGCTGAGTTCCTTCAGATAGCCGTACCAGCTGGCGTAATCAGTCCTGCGGGCGATGTATGAATAATAACCTGCGATGGGATCGTAGTCTTCCATGGGGATATTGTACAACTTAAACGGGAAAAAAGGCATACTTTTTTCTGCCCTTCGCCGGGAGTCCGGCTTCTGCGGACCGTATACCCTGAGGGAGGAGATCCCGAACTGAACAAAATAATGTATATTTAATGAGCTTTTTCTTGCGATACCCCTGTCGTTAATGGTAAACTCTAAAGTAGGATCATAAGGAGGGAAATCATGGTCAGTGAAACTCAGAAGTTTTCGATAGACAACGAAAGATCGCAGGCCATAAAGGCCGCCCTCAAGAGCGTCACAGACGCACTGAGGGAAAAGGGATATGACCCGGTCGGACAGATCGTCGGATATATCCTCAGCGGGGATCCGACATACATAACATCACACAAGGACGCCAGGTCCATCATCAAAAAATTCGACCGGGACGAGCTTATGGAGGAGATCATCACTTCCTACATAGGAGACCTGTAAATACAAGATCGGGAATGGCACACTGGGATGTGCC
>JAGACT010000221.1 GCA_017613995.1 Eubacteriaceae bacterium | reverse complement strand
GTGCGGTCCCTGCGTTGGGGAGATCCCCTACCTCGCGAAGCTCTATGACGAATACAGGGACGAAGGCTTCCTGATACTGGGCGTGTTCTCTTCCGAGGACATGGACGATTCCGTGAAGGAGCTTATCGACGAGAACGGCATCCATTATCCCCTGCTTCGCTGGAGCCGGGAATTCAGGGTCCTCGAGACGGGATACGTTCCCACCACGGTATTCATGAGCGGCAAAGGCGAGATACTGACCGACGAGGCCATCGTGGGCTCCAACAGCTACGAGGCATGGAAGGCTCTTATCGAGGAGTATCTCGAAAAGGCGAAAGAATGATGCTGAGAAAACGTATCATTCCCATCCTGCTGGCGCTGTCCGTCGCCATGGCGGCATACGGCATCAGTACGGGACAGCCCTCCGCCGTCAGCATCAAGGCTTCCAGTGTATGTACGGAGTGCATAGGCCTTGAATAGGAACAGACGCACGGCCGTCCAGGCCTTTTTCACCATTTTGCAGAACGCCAACCTCAGGGGCTTTTTCACCGGGAAGATCTACCGGGGAGCGCTGAAGAGCGTGTGCGTCCCCGGGCTCAACTGCTATTCATGCCCCGGGGCCCTGGGGGCCTGTCCCCTGGGAAGCCTGCAGAACTCCCTGACCTCGGGGGCCTTCCGGTTCCCGTATTACGTGCTGGGGCTGATGGTGTTTTTCGCCACCCTGCTGGGCAGGGGCGTATGCGCCTTTCTGTGTCCCATGGGGCTGCTCCAGGATCTTCTCGACCGGGTTCCTCTTAAAAAGGTGAAGACCTTCAGGGGGGACCGTCCCCTCAGGTATCTGAAGTACGTGATCCTCGCCGTATTCGTGATCGCGATCCCTCTGGCGGTAAAGCTGACCCCTGCCTTCTGCAAGTATGTCTGCCCTTCCGGCACCCTGTCCGGGATCATGCTGGCTATGGCGGATCACAGGCTCTTTGACCTCATGGGGAGCCGGTTCATCCTCAAGGCGGCCATACTTCTTCTTATCATCATCGCGTCCGTGAAGATATGCCGCCCCTTCTGCAGGTATATATGCCCCCTGGGAGCGTTCTACTCCCTTTTCAACAGGGTATCGCTCCTCAGGCTCGAACTTGACCGGGAGAGCTGCGTACACTGCGGAGCCTGCTCAGACGCATGCGGCATGGGGGCGGATCCGGCACAGGATCCCGACAGTCCGGAGTGCATACGGTGCGGAGCGTGTATTCACGCCTGCCCCCGGGGCGCCCTGCTCTACGGCACAGGCGGCTTCGGCGCCTCATTAAAGGCGGAAAACAAAAAATAAACGGCATTAATACTTTGCAAAAGCATTTTGCTGTGATATACTTTTCAAGTTAGTACGACGGTCCTCTGTTAGCACAGGAACACAAGAACGTCTGGTAAGGAAGGAGGAGCACGCAGAAATGGATCTGATCAAGCTCGTGGAACAGGAAAACCTCAGAAGCGATCTTCCCAAGTTCAACGTAGGTGATACCGTAAGGGTACACGTCAAGGTCGTTGAAGGCAAGAGGGAAAGAATCCAGGTATTCGAAGGCATCGTGCTCAAGCGTCAGAACGGCGGAGCAAGAGAGACTTTCACAGTCAGAAAGATCTCCTACGGCGTTGGCGTAGAAAGGACATTCCCGCTCAATTCACCGAAGATCGAAAAGATCGAAGTAACACGTTACGGTAAGGTTAGAAGGGCAAAGCTCTACTACCTCAGAAACAGAGTCGGAAAAGCCACAAAGGTCAAAGAAAAGACCAGATACTAGTTTCGAAAACCGGAAGGCTGTCTCGAAGGAGGCAGTCTTTTTCATTTTTCAGAGCGCGTCAAACATTTCAGCTGTATCGGGTTTTATACAGTTTGGCCCTGTCTTCGGCACGTCCGGACACTGTTTTGTGCGCAAAACCGCCCTCAAAAGGGTCCGGAGCGCCCCGGCGTATTGCAAAAAGCGTAAAAATCATATATACTTATGAACAGATGAACATATGTAATGAGGTTAAAAATGACAGTACATTTACCTGATGAATGCGGCTGCATCGATTCCGCCGTATGCAGGCAGATGCCCTGCGCCGGAAAGATCAGCGAACTGGCGGAGTTTTTCAAGAATCTCTCCGATCCCACAAGGCTCGCCATACTGTGCATGCTTACCCACGGTGACAAATGCGTATGCGACATCGCCGAGACCCTCGGCGCCACCCAGTCGAATGTTTCCCATCAGCTGAGGATACTCAAGCAGTCAAAGCTTGTGAAGAGCACCCGGGACGGAAAGAGCGTGATCTACTCACTGGAGGACGGCCATATAAGAGACGTTATGGAAACGGGCCTTGAGCATCTGATGGAGAGCCTGTGAGAAGGTTCAGTAAAACTAAAAATCGACATTATTAAATGCGGCAGGCTTCAGGGCCGCCGCGTCCAAGGAGGTTATGACATGTTGGAACTTGAAAATCTGAGCTGGACGACCGAGGACGGTACCGAAGTCCTCAAAAACGTCAGCCTTCAGATACCGGACGGCAAGGTGGTGGTGATCACCGGACCAAACGGCAGCGGGAAAACATCGCTGGCGAAGCTCATCGCCGGCATCTACGAGCCCACTTCGGGCAGGATCGTCCTCAACGGCGAGGACATCACCGAGATGGGGATCACCGAGAGGGCCCGGCGGGGCATAAGCTACGCCTTCCAGCAGCCCGTGAGGTTCAAGGGCCTTACCGTGAGCGATCTTATCGCCCTCAGCTCGAAGGACAACCTGAGCCGCCCGGACATGTGCGACGTGCTGGTGAAGGTGGGGCTGTGCGCCACTGACTACATCGACAGGGAAGTGGACAGCACCCTTTCCGGAGGAGAGATAAAGCGCATCGAGATCGCTTCGGTCATCTCCCGCCACAGCGTGCTGACGGTGTTCGACGAGCCCGAGGCCGGAATAGACCTGTGGAGCTTCACGAATCTGATAGACGTGTTCAGGGACATGCAGAAGAACCTCAACGGTTCTCTGATAATCATTTCCCATCAGGAGAGGATAATAGACATAGCCGACGAACTGGTGGTCATAACAGACGGCGAGATAACCGCCTGCGGGCCCAAGGACGAGATCATGCCGTCCCTCATGGACGGAAAAGGCTGCCGTAAAATGTGCGAGATGCCCAGGGAGGGAATATTCTGATGAACGCAGAGAACAAGGAACTTCAGATGAAGGAAGAGACAAAGGAACTCTTAAAGATAGTTTCGGACTTCGACGGTACCGAATTCAAGGGCGCATACAACATCCGCGAGGACGGGGGATGCGCAGGAAGGAAATCCACCGAGAACATCACCATCGAGTCCAAGGAGGATAAGCCCGGCATCAACATCCACGTAAAGCCCGGCACGAAGGGGGAGAACGTATTCATCCCCGCATGCATCACCCATTCCGGGGTGGACGATCTGGTATACAATGACTTCTACATCGGCGAGGGCGCCGACGTCACGGTCATAGCCGGGTGCGGAGTCCATACCATCACGGAGGAGGAATCCCGCCACAACGGCATCCACCGTTTCTTCATAGAGAAGAACGCCAGGGTCAGGTATGTGGAAAAGCACATCGGCACCGGAGCCACCAAGGCCAACCGCTTCATCGATCCCGAGACCGACGCGTACCTGGCGGAGGGAAGCTATCTGGAGATGGATACCACCCAGATCCAGGGCGTGGAGAAGACCGTCAGGAAGACCAGGGCGAAGCTGGATGCAGGCGCGAAGCTGGTGATCCGCGAAAAGCTCATGACCGCGGACGATGACACCGCCGAGACGGATTTCGTGGTGGAGCTCAACGGAGAGGACTGCGGAGCCGACGTGGTGAGCCGTTCCGTGGCCAGGGGCAATTCCCGCCAGAGCTTCCGCGCGAGGCTTATAGGCAACACCAGGTGCACGGGCCACAGCGAGTGCGACGCGATCATAGCGGATCACGGCAGCGTGCTCTCAGTTCCCGAGCTGGAAGCCTACAGCGAGGACGCGGCGCTCATCCATGAAGCGGCCATCGGTAAGATCGCGGGAGAGCAGATCATGAAGCTGCAGACCCTGGGACTCACCGAGGAGGAAGCGGAAGCGAAGATCATCGAGGGCTTCCTGCGCTAGAAGGCAGGGGACCCGGGAAGATGGAAGAAAAGAAGAAGTATTACGCATACATGCTGGAGTGCGCCGACGGGACGATCTACAGCGGTTTCACCACCGATCCCGAAAGGCGCGCTGCCGTGCACAACTCCGGAACCGGAGCCCGCTATACCCGCTCCCGGCTGCCGGTAAGGCTGATATACACGGAATGCTTCGACGATAAGAGCAGCGCCCTCAGACGGGAAGCAGCTCTCAAGAAGCTCACCAGAAGGGAGAAGCTGGCTCTGGCGGATTCCTTCGAAAAGAAACAGAAACATCAGGAGGCGGATATGGCCGAAGTACAGATCAGATGTGAACAGGGCATCCTCAGGGGCGAGAGCACCGGCGGTGTCAGTATTTTCAGGGGAGTACCCTTTGCGGCTCCTCCCGTGGGGCCCCTCAGGTGGCGCGCTCCGGAAAAACCCGTGAGCTGGATCGGGGTAAGGGACGCCACACGCTTCGCCCCCGCGCCCATGCAGCTGGCGGGGAGGCTCAGGGAGTACTGCTTCAGCGAGGACTGCCTCTATCTGAACATATGGGCTCCCTCCGATGCTCCGAAGGGAAGCTGCCCGGTGCTGGTATGGTTCTACGGAGGGTCCTACATGGCCGGCAGGAGCGAGGATCCCGCCTTCGACGGGTCCCATTTCGCCTCCATGGGCATAGTGACCGTCACCGTAAATTACCGCGTTGGCATCTTCGGCTTCATGTGCCATCCGGAGATGAGAGGGGACGGACAGAGGGGCAACTTCGGATTCTCCGACCAGATAGCCTCCCTCGAATGGATCCGCGACAACATAGCCGCCTTCGGCGGGGATCCGAAAAACGTGACCATCAGCGGTCAGAGCGCCGGCAGCGCCAGCGTCAACAACCTTATGGTCTCACCGCATTCCAGGGACCTGTTCCAGAAGGCCATCAACCAGAGCGGAGACGTGCTGCAGCCGGAGCGCGACATCACCTTCGAGCAGGCGTGCCAGCAGGGAGAAAAGCTGCAGGAGATCCTGGAATGCGGCAGCCTCGACGAGATGAGGGATCTTCCCACGTCGGCCTTCCAGACGGAGGAGTTCGACATCGGGATGCAGAACCACATGGGATTCACCCCGGTGATCGACGGATATCTGATCCCCCGGGCCCAGGCTGAGATGCTCCTTACCAATGACTGCGCGCAGATACCCATAATGATAGGCACCTGCGCGGACGAGGGAAGTTCCGGCAGCGGCAACTACGTCGAGCGCATCTGCGAGCGCTTCGGCCTTCCCAGGGACATGTATCCCGACGAGACCCGGGAGACCGTAAGGCATCTGGCCAGGGACTACTGGTACGCCAGGCACATAGCATGGATTGGCATCAGAGCCGCGGAGATCGGCCTTCCCACATGGCATTACGAATACACCCATCCCACGAAGGGCGTGGGCGCCCAGCACGGCACGGAGATCCCCTTCGTCTTCGGCAGCCTCGACAAAGTTGCCGAAGCCAACGGAACCGAGTATTCCGAGGAGGATTACCTCTTCATGGAGACCATGAGCTCCTACTGGGCCAACTTCATAAAAAGCGGGGATCCCAACGGGGAAGGACTGTTCCCGTGGCCGATGAAAACCGACGAACCGGTGCACATCAGGCTGGACATCCCATGCTCGATGGAAGCCGACATCTGGCGCCCCGAGCACGAAGCGGTGGTCCCGCCGGTTTGCGAGTGGCTTGAAAAGAGAAGACAGGAAGCACTGAAAAAGTGAAATGATCATAAGGCTGGCGCGGGGCGAACTCTCCGGGCGCAGCCTTTTTTCAGAACCTGCCGGAAAATCACCCGGCGGTGTAACGAAAGAACCTTCTCGGGGCACATATACGGTGAAGGGAGGGCGTGATGCGAAGGAGCGTGGAAAAACTGTTTTCAGATCACTACAGGGATATCTACTCGTACCTTTTTTCCCTTACGCATGACGTCCACCTGAGC
>JAGACT010000220.1 GCA_017613995.1 Eubacteriaceae bacterium | reverse complement strand
GCTGCCAGCTAATAAACGTGGCCATGGGAGGAAGCCTGATACAGGACATCCCCACCTTCGGCATCGAAAACATCGATCATTACCAGAAGACCGACGGGGCAGAGCCTTTCCACACAGTCGCCATCGAAAAGGACAGCCTTCTTTACAGTATTATCGGAAAGGAGAGCCTTCAGGTCAACAGCTTCCACCACCAGGCGGTGAAGGATCCTTCACCCAAGCTCAGGTTCACGGCGTTCGCCCCCGACGGGATCGCGGAGGCGGTGGAAGGGACCGGCGGACCCTTCCTGCTGGGAGTCCAGTGGCACCCGGAGCACATGAGCTTCACGGATGCCGGCATGATGAATATCTTCAGAGCCTTCGTCTCGGAGGCGAAAAAATAACACGGTCGCCCGTGTTATTATTTATGTCCGGTTAGTTCTAGTAGAGCTCGATGGTCTTTACCAGATCCTTGAAGATGGGGACGTAGGTGTCCTGCTCATCCGCGAAGCACGCGAAGGTCACCACGTAGAAAGCCTTGGCGCCCTTGCATACGGTGGAATAGTAATGGAAGTTTCCGTCGGTCAGGGTACGGTCATACTCCGCTACGTAATTGCCGTCCGCATCCTGAACGAATTCAACACCGTTGGCATAGGCCACCAGGTCGGAATAATCCTTCAGGTCCATGTTCTCTGGATCCATGCCCGCCGAGGTCAGCAGCTCGTAGGTCTCAGTGATGACGCTTACCAGGAACTCATCATTGTAATAGAACAGATCGAATCCGTCCATCGAATCCTTCTGCAGGTCCTCGGGAAGGGTGATCTTCAGGCCGGTGCCGGTATCGGCCACCTGGGTCTTCTGCTTTGCGGGCTCGGAGGAGCCGCAGGACGCGGCGGTGAGAGCCAGCATGAGGATCATGGCGATCGCCAGTAATTTCGTTGTTTTCCTGTTCATTTATTCCCTCTCTTTGTTAATTGATGGTTTACATCACTGATTATAACAGAACCCGGCGCGATAATCCATACCGGGACACAATACTAAACTGTTTTTAATTTTCTTGAACATCTGTTCTATATGATATATAATCATGTCATGGACAAGCAGAGGACCTACATAGCGATAGATCTGAAATCATTCTACGCCTCGGTGGAATGCGCCGAAAGAGGCCTGGATCCCCTTACCACCAACCTGGTGGTGGCCGACCGCTCCCGCACGGACAAGACCATCTGTCTGGCGGTGAGCCCTTCCCTGAAGGGCTACGGCATCGGGGGACGCCCCAGGCTTTTTGAGGTGGTCCAGAGGGTAAAGGAAGTGAACGCCATAAGGCTGAAGGACGCCCCCGGAGGGAAGTTTTCAGGCTCCAGCTACGACGATACCGTCGTCAGGAAGGATCCCTCCATGGAACTGGACTACATAGTCGCCACCCCAAGGATGGCCCGCTACATACGCTACTCCGCGGATATCTATTCAATCTACATGAAATACATCTCTCCGGACGACATGCACGTCTACTCGGTGGACGAGGTCTTCATCGACGCCACGGACTACCTGGAGCTCTACGGCCTCAGTGCCAGGGATCTGACCATGAAAATGATCCATGACGTGCTCTCCGCCACGGGCGTCACCGCCACCGCGGGCATAGGCCCGAACCTGTACCTGTGCAAGATCGCCATGGACATAGTGGCCAAGCACATCCCCGCCGACGAGGACGGAGTCAGGATAGCGGAGCTGGACGAAATGTCCTACCGGCGCCTGCTGTGGGAGCATACCCCCATAACGGATTTCTGGCGGGTGGGAAACGGATACGCCAGAAGGCTTTCCTCTCACGGCCTTTATACCATGGGGGATATCGCCAGATGCTCCCTGGGAGACGCCGCCAGCTATTACAACGAGGACCTGCTGTATTCCCTTTTCGGGATAAACGCGGAACTTCTTATAGACCACGCCTGGGGCATCGAGCCCTGCACCATCGGCGACATCAAGAGCTACACTCCCTCCGCCAGGAGCACCGGCTCCACCCAGGTGCTGCCCCGGGCCTACAGCTTCGACGAAGCCAGGATCATAGTGAGGGAAATGACGGAGGGCGTGGTCATGGACCTGGTGGAAAAGGGCTTCGTGTCCTCCCAGTTCGTGCTGGTGATAAACTACGACTCCTCCAACACGGACACCGACAGGAAAAAGGTCACGGACTACTACGGCCGCTCGGTCCCCGAGCATGCCCACGGCAGTGTCGGTTTCGGGATGTATACCTCATCCACGAAGCTGATAACCGATAAGGTGGAGGAGCTTTACGCAAAGATCTCGGATCCTTCCCTGCTGATCCGAAGGGTCTCCGTTGCCGCCATGGACGTAATAAAAAAGGAGGATATTCCCCGGGAAACCACGGAGCAGCTGGACTTCTTCACGGATTACGAGGAGCGGGACAGGCTCAGGCAGCTTCAGCAGGAGAAGGATGAGAAGGAAGCAAAGCTTCAGGACGCAATGCTGAAGCTCAGGAAGAAATACGGCAAGAACTCCGTCATGAGGGCGGTGAGCCTCGAGGACTCCGCCACCTTCCGAGACAGAAACGAACAGATAGGAGGGCACAAGGCATGAGCCGCTACGACGACATCATGGACCTTCAGCGTCCGGTATCAACAAAACACACTCCCATGGCCCGCATAGACAGGGCAGCCCAGTTCGCCCCCTTCCAGGCCCTTTCGGGTTTCGGGGCGACGATCATCGAGGAAGCCAGGCTCACCAGCGGCAGGCCCGAGCTGGACGAGAACGAAAAGGAACGGCTGGACCGGCGCATAGCCCTGCTGAAGGAACACCTGGGTTCGATGCCGCCGGTGACTCTCACGGTCTTCACGGACGATGAGAAGAAGTCCGGAGGAGAGATCTCGGAAAAGAGCTTCAGGGTAAAAAAGATCGACGAGGCCGAGAGGACCATCGTCGCCGACGACGGCACAAAGGTATCGCTGGACGATATCCTTGGGATAGATTCGGACATTTTCAGCCGCTCTCCCGGCATTTAAAACAAAGACACGGAAAAGCACCGTGTCTTTGTTGTTTTGTCGTTTTTCAGGAGATAATCTTCTCATAGCTCTGTGTGTCGGTGACGCCCTCGGTGGAAAACACCAGTACCGAGGAATCCTTCCCCAGGCCGAGAGCGGATCTGAGGCTTTCATGGCCTCCCTGCGTTATCGAAAGCAGCGCCGAGAAGCCCGCGGCTCCGCTTTCCCCGGAAAAGACGACGCTGTCGCTTCCCTCGGGATACCGGAGAGCCCTTATCCCGGCCATGTCATCCTCATCCGTCAGTGATACGAAACAGTCCGCGCTTTCCATGAGTATGGGCAGTGCGATGCTGCTGGGTTCGCCGCAGGCCAGGCCGGCCATGATGGTGGCAAGATCCCCCGTTGAAGGATGCACCCTGCCGTCGGAGGCTTTCACAGTCCTGTAATAGCAGTCCGCGGCATCGGCTTCAACGACGACGATCACCGGGGAATCGGGATAGAAGACGTTCTGGAGATAGGCCGCAGCGGCTCCCGCCATGGACCCCACCCCGGCCTGGAGGAACACGTGGGTCGGGGGAGCGTCCATCTGAGAGAGGGCTTCTTTCACCATGGTGAGATATCCCTGCATGATGTACAGGGCGGCGTCCCCGTTTCCCTCCACCGTGGTGTCCTGGATGAGGCGCCATCCGTTCTCCCAGGCCAGCCGGGAGGCTTCCCTGACTGTATCGTCATAGTTCATGGATGTGACCCATGCTTCGGCCCCTTCTTTTCTGATGCTGCCAAGCCTTTCCTCACTGCTTCCCGCGGGCATCAGCACGACGGCCTTCTTCCCGAGACGCCGCGCGGCGTAAGCTACAGCCCTGCAGTGGTTGCCGTCCGTGGCTGTCACGAAGGTGTCCGCCCCCGGCATCCGCTCCATGGCGTACAGGCTCCCCAGGGCCTTGAAGGCTCCCAGTCCGAAACGGAAGGATTCGTCCTTTACGTACAGCCCGCCTGTCCCGAGACGCTGCGCCATGCATGGAAGGGACGTCAGGGGAGTTTCGGAGTATCCCTCGATACTGCGGTGGAAGGAGATCACCTCTTCCGCTGCGTCCTCCCCGAACAGGGGATATCTGTTTGGCTTTTTTCCTTTATTGATCACGTATTCCATATCATTATCACCATTACATGCAATGAGAAAACCGCTTTTCAAATCTCAGTATTATCGGCAGCGATCCCCCGCATCAGACCGATCATATCACTTTGAGAAAACGACCGCAAATCATTCGTGCATATTTCATGATACGCATACATACCCGGAACCCTACTGCCGGGCTGCTGCGGGACAGATCAGTAAAGAGCCGCCGGCTCCAAGGCCTGCGGCTCTCTGAATGGGGGATCATAACCCACTCACTTTATAACGGTATACTCCGGCTCGAAGATAACTTCCGCATCACCGTTTTCACCGGCTTCTTCGGTCACTTCTTCGATTACTTCATTCGTTACTTCCTCCGTTACTTCCTCCGTGACCTGTACGGCGGAAGCCGCTTGTGTGCTCTCGTTTTTATCGGGATCCAGGGGGGCTTTGGCAGCATCCTTTTTCGTGTCTCCGAGGCACCACAGGAAAACTGCTCCGAAGATGACGGCCGCACCGTACCATCCGGTCAGAAGGGATGCCAGTGAGAGGATGCCGAGACCTATGACTATGTATGGATTATCTCTTCTCATTGCTTCTCCTTTCCGGTATCGGCCTCATTGACGCTGCCGCATTTCGGGCATTTGTAGCTTATCTTTCCTATTCCCTTCGGGAAACGGCTTTTCGCACCGCAGGAAGGACAGGTATGTATGTACTTCTTCTCTTCCTGAGAGGTCTCAGCCGGCTGATCGGCCCCGTTCCCGGGAGATGCGGCGCGATCACCGCTGCTTTCCGTACCGCTTCTGACGCCGGCGGCATATTCCTTCGCGGCCTTATCATGAAGCATTCTGTTTTTTATCCTGGTGCCTATGGCAAATCCGATCACCGGCAGAAGGACCAGGAAAACCACAGCATTGAACCCGGACCAGGCAAAGAACGCCGCAATGCCCAGAACCACCAGAATGATACTGAAGATGCCCGAACTGCCGGCAGCATCACCTCCGGAGGAGGCGCGGCCGGGGCCTGATTGGGCACCTGGGCCTTCTGCGCCGGCGGCAGACAGTGTCTCCCTTTTCTCTATGACATACTTTGAGGCTTTGCCGGGTCTGAGGATGTACAGTTCTTCCCCGAAAACGTTCTCACCTTTTCTGATAATGTCGTAGGGTTCAGTGGCGTGATAGAAGAACGCCACGGTGGAATCGTAGGTGTTCTCACCTCCCTCGTAAACGCGGAAGGAACCGGGATACGAAGGATCCGGAACTGCGGTGTAAACTATCCTTTTGTCTGGGACGCTGCGGATGTAATACGAATCCTCTCCGATCACCGTGCCTTTCTCGATACGGTAGAGCACTGTGTCGGGATTTCTGAATTCGCCTCTGTAGACCGTCAGCTGACCGTCGCCGTCATAATCGATGGCATACTCTATACTCATTGTTCACCTCCCAAAATCATCCCAGGGGGATCTCCACGACCCTGGCCATCTTCATCAGGCAGGATTCGATCTCTTTGGATATCTCGTCGGTCATCTTCTCCCTGATGGTATCCCCGTCGTCACCGGAGAGGTTCTCGTAGAAGGAGCCCCTGACCTTTTCCTTGATCTGTTCCGTACGGGATTCGAAGAACTTCTCCGAAAGGGCCT